>JAGWNV010000336.1 GCA_028872975.1 Acidobacteriota bacterium | reverse complement strand
GGACCCCCGAGAGCAGGCCAATCCTCCCGATCCTCCCCTCATGCGCACCGACGGCGACCCCCACCCCGTGACGAGGGGCCCGAGCTCTGTGCCCGAGGGCGGCACCGGGGCTGGCGGCGACGCCGACGGCGTCGCCCAGGACCGTGCCCTGGCCCTGGCCGCCTCGGTGCGGGGCCGGACCTCCCCCAACCCCTGGGTGGGCTGCGTGATCCTCGCCGGGGCCACGCGCTTCGAGGGCGCCACCGAGCCGCCGGGCGGACCCCACGCCGAGGCGGTCGCCCTGGCCGCTGCCGGGGCGTCGGCACGGGGGGCGACCCTCGTCACGACCCTCGAGCCCTGCGCCCACCAGGGCCGGACGCCGCCGTGCGCCCGGGCCATCGCCGAGGCCGGCGTCGCCCGGGTGGTGGTGGCCGTCCGGGACCCCGATCCCCAGGTGGCGGGCCGGGGCATGGCTCTGCTGCGCGAGCGGGGGGTGGAGGTCGTCGAGGGCGTGCGCGCCGCGGAGGCCACGGAGCTGCTGGCCCCCTATCTCACGCACCGGCGGACGGGACGCCCATGGGTGGTGCTCAAGCTGGCCGCCACCTTGGACGGTCGGATCGCCGCGCCCGACGGGTCCTCGCAGTGGATCACCGGGGACGAGGCCCGCGCCGACGCCATGGCGCTGCGGGCCCGGTCCGACGCCGTGCTGGTGGGCGCCGGGACGGTCCGGGCCGACGACCCCCAGCTGACGGTGCGGGGCCAGGCGCCCCCGCCGGGGGGACAGCCGCTGCGGGTCGTCCTCGGCCAGGTCCCCGACGGCGCCCGGGTGCTGCCCGCCCTCGAGCGCACCGGTGACCCGGCCGCCGTCCTCGACGAGCTCGGGGGCAAAGGCGTCCTCCAGGTGCTCGTGGAAGGCGGGGCCCAGGTGGCCCGGCAATTCCACGAGGCCGGGCTCGTGGACCGCTACGTGCTGTACCTGGCCCCCGCCCTCTTCGGCGGTGACGACGGCCGCCCGCTCTTCGCCGGTCCCGGGGTGCCGTCCATGGCCGAGCTGTGGCGGGGCCGCATCGTCTCGGTGGCCCGGCTCGGGCCCGACCTGCGCGTGGAGCTCGCCCCCCGGCGCCGCTCCAACGGCGCCGGGGGGGAGGGCTGATGGGCTTCGCCACCGTCGAGGAGGCCATCGCCGCCATCGGCCGCGGCGAGATGGCCGTCGTCGTCGACGACAAGGACCGGGAGAACGAGGGCGACCTCGTCATGGCCGCCGAGGCGGCGACGCCGGAGACCATCGCCTTCTTCCTCGCCCACACCTCGGGGGTCATCTGCGTGCCGCTCCCACCCGAGCGGGCCGACGCCCTCGACCTCCCCCTCATGGTGAGCGCCAACACCGAGTCGCAGCGGACGGCCTTCACCGTGAGCGTGGACGCCCGGCAGGGGACGACGACGGGCATCTCCGCCGAGGACCGGGCCGCCACCATCCGGGCCCTCATCGACCCCCGCACCCGGCCCGGGGACCTCAACCGGCCCGGCCACATCTTCCCCCTCCGGGCCCGCCCCGGCGGGGTGCTCAAGCGTGCCGGCCACACCGAGGCGACCCTCGACCTCGTCCGGGCGGCGGGGCTGCACCCGGCCGGCGTCCTGTGCGAGGTGGTGACCCGCGACAAGGCGGACATGGCCCGGCTGCCCGAGCTCGAGCGGTTCGCCGAGGACCACGGCCTGCCCCTCGTCTCGATCGCCGACATCGTCCGCTACCGGCGCCGCAAGGAGAAGCTGGTGCGGCGCATCGCCGGCCCGGCCCGGATCCCCACCGAGTACGGGGACTTCACCGGCTACGCCTACGAGTCCGTCCTCGACGGCGAGCACCACCTGGCCGTGGTGCGCGGCGAGGTGGCCGGCCGCGGCGACGTGCTGGTGCGGGTCCACTCCGAGTGCCTGACCGGCGACGTCTTCGGGTCGCTGCGCTGCGACTGCGGGCCCCAGCTGGCCGCCGCCGTCCGGCTCATCGCCGAGGAGGAGTGCGGTGTCGTCGTCTACCTGCGCGGCCACGAGGGACGGGGCATCGGCCTCGCCCACAAGCTGCGCGCCTACC
>JAGWNV010000054.1 GCA_028872975.1 Acidobacteriota bacterium | reverse complement strand
TGCTGGCCCCCGACCGACCGCACCGGGCCCCGGACACCTTGGAGCTGGCGGCCGGCCACCTTGGAGATCCCGAGGACCCGGGTGGGCCGGAAGGTCACGTTGTCCTCGAGTGCCGAGGACGTCGTCACCGCCGCCGTGACCGACTGGTACGGCGCGTCGCCCGACACGAGCGAGATCCACTGCCCGGCGTGGGCTTGGGCCACGGGTGCAGGGACGCCAAGGCTCGTCACCATGGCCAGGGCGTCGCCCTGGAAATAGCTGGAGGGACCGATGACGAGCACGGTGAAGCGGTCGCCGTTCACGGTGATGTCCTGGCGCCCTTGGGTCGCACCGGCGTCGCCCACCGTCACCTGCGTGACCCTGCCTCTCGCCGAGGAGGAGGCGAACGTGGACACGTAGTGGAAGGTCCCCGCCGCTCCGGCGTCGGCCAGCGACGTGGCCACGAGGCGGCGGGCGGCTCCGACGTCGGTGGCCGTGCCCGAGCCTCCGAGCGCCAGCCCGATGCCGGCGCCGGCGGCGGCGACCACGACGACGGCCAACCCGAGAAGCAGCAGGCGTCGCCGGCCGGGCCTCCGGCGCGCCACCGTCGGCGCCGGGGCGAACGGAGGTGGGGGCGGCGGGGAAGGGGCGGTGGTCACCTGGGGACCGGCCACGGGCGGCGGCCACGCCCCACTGCCGACGGGCGGGTCCTCGCGCACCGGGACGAGCCTACGGGGTCCCGGCGCGCCGTCCGTCGCGTCTCAGCCGGGCCGTCCCGGCGAGCGGGCCACCACCATGCGGCACGAGGCCTGGACCCGGAGCACGCCGTCGTGCTCGAAGGGCCGCAGGAGCTCGGTGACGCGCCCGAGGAACGAGCGCCTCGTCTCCTCGTCCCAGTCCGCCCACACCCCCGAGAGCGGTGGCAGCGAGGGACAGGTCCTCACCCATTGCCCCACGGGGGGCAGGCCCGCCAGCATCCGGACCGTCCGGCACGAGACGTCGGAGATGCCGGCGGCCTGGACCAGACGGAGGAGATCGTCCACCCGGTGCATGGAGCAGGCCTCGAGCAGGGCGTCCACGACGCCGGCACCGCCGGCCCCGGCCTTGATGGCGGCGTCGAGCTGGACGGCGAAGGCGGGGTTCTCCTCGATGGGCCCCCACGTGGTGATGCCGAGACGGCCACCGGGGGCCAGGACGCGCCGCATCTCGCCCACGACGGCGAGGGGGTCGGCGAGCCGGGGCAGGCTGTGCTGACAGGTGACGACGTCGAAGGCACCGTCCTCGAAGGGAAGGGCCCCGCCCTCCCACGCTCGCCACTCCACGGTGGTGGACGGTTCGAGCCGCTGGGCGGTGTCGAGCCCGGCGTCGACTCCCTCCAGGGCCACGACCCGCCCTCCTGGCCCCACCACCCGGGCCGCCAGCCGGGCGAAGACGCCGGTGCCGCAGGCGACCTCGAGGACACGGGTGCCCCGGACGACGAGGAGGGCGTCGATGGCCCGCTCGGCGAACCGCCGGGAGAAGGCCCGGTCGAATTGCGCCCATTCCGGCTCGGCCGCCACCGTCTCGGTGGCCACGGCGGCGGGGCCGGCGAGCGCAGGGCCGGGCGGCGGGGGACCTGCGGCAGCGGGCGCAGGCGCGACCTGCCGGATTCCGCTGCGCTTCACGACGAACCTCCTGACCCGGGCCGAGGCTAGTGCAGCCCCGGCGAACCGACGGGGACCGCCGCGTCAGGCGGCGGCGCCGGCGAGCGCCATGGCGGCGCGGAGGTGCTCCACCAAAGCTCCGGCTGGCGAGTGGGCGTTGGCGCCGCTCGTCGACGGCATGAGATAGACGGGCCGTCCGCCGAATCCGCGCTCCTGCACGCCGGCGAGGGCGTCGCGGTCCACGGCAGCGCGCCACCCGGCGAGGCCGACCATGCACAGTGCGCCGGGCCGGAGCCAGCGGACCAGGCGCTCGAGGCGCTCCATCCCCGAGGCGTACTCGGCGGGCGCGAGCTCGCCGGCGCGGGCCGTGGCCCGCTTGACGACGTCGGTCATCCCCACCCGGTGGACCCCCAGGGCGTGGCGCGGGTCGCGGTCGACGGTGACGAGACCGGCGGCCACGGCGGCGGGCCAGAAGCGGTTGCCGGGACGGGCGAAGCCGACGCCGGCGTCGGCGGCGTAGAGGCTCGGGTTGAGGCCGACCACGAGGAGGGCCATCCCCGGCGCCACGTAGTCCGGCAGGGTCCGAAGCGCCTCGGCGCGGAGGCGGACGACGTCCTCGTCCACGTGGCAGTCCCTGACCTCGAAGCCGGCACCGACGAAGACGTCGAGCAGCGCCTGGGGTCGCCACGAGGCGAAGAAGCGGCCGCCCACGTCGTCCTGGGGGAGGGCCGAGCCCTCGTAGTCACCGTGGAGGACCTGGACGTCGACGGGGGCACCGACCTCGAGGACGCGGTGCAGGTCGGCGAGCGCGAGCGGCAGCCGGGTGCTCGGGACGTGCAGGTAGCTCATGTTCGCCCAGGCCCCGCCGAGGCGCCTCGGGCCGAAGGGCAGCGCCTCGAGGTCGGCCCGGACGAGGATCGCCCCCGGCACCTCCCGGCGGCACCGGTCGAGCATGGCGGCGGCGGCGTCGAGCCCCAGCACCGGCGCGCCCAGGTCCCTCGTGTACCGGCCGGCGCCACAGCCGAGGTCGATCCGCAGTGCCCCGGCGGGGACACGCCTGGAGAAGCTCCGGGCATGGGCGCGGCGCACCGGGCGCCGTCTGGCGGCCCAGTCCGTCCCCCGTCGCTCGTAGACCTCGACCGTCTGCCGGTCCACGTCCCCGCCCTCAGTCGCGGCCGGCGCCGACCGGGAGGTCACCCTCCATCTGGTCGAGGTATTCCGAGATCCCGTACCCCACCCTGCCGTCCTCGAGCTGCCAGCGGGTGAGGCCCTCGCAGATGCGGGTCACGAGCGGCTCGCCGCCGCCGGGCGGCCGACGGCGGTTGCGGAGCGGGACCAGGCGGAGGACCGACCCGGTGAGCCGCCAGGTCCGGTCGGTGCTCGACAGGACGACCTCGAGCTCCTCGGGGCTCCGTCCCGGTCCCTCCCGGACGGTGCGGACGCGGACGTCGTGGCAGGGGTGGAGTCGTCCGTCCTCCCAGACGAACCCCGAGCGCAGGCCGTCGGACTCCCGGCGGGCGATGTGCGACCCCATGAAGCCGAACCCCTCGCCGGCGTTTCCGGTGAGCCACCGGTAGTACCAGGGGGCCTGCCAGGACCTCGGGCCCCAGCTGTGGTCCCGCAGCCCGAAGCCCCGGACCTCCCACCGGTCCTCGCCGACGCCGACGGTGCCGGTCACCGCCACGAGCTGTTCGTAGTGCCCCCGGGCGAATTCCTCGCCGGCGGGCTCGGCGGGACGGTCGGGCTCCCCGCCGAAGGGCGTGGACAGCCCGCCGCAGGTGAGCCGGACCTCGGCGTCGACGACCGGGCCCTCGGCGAAGGCCGTCTTGGGGTCGAGGAGGCGCCAGGGGTCGTCGAGGAGCAGGACCGGCCCGCTGTAGGCGACCCGGAGCTCGGCGAAGGGCTCGACCACCTCGAATCCGAGCCCGCCGGCGTCGAGGGCGTCGTTGGTGGTCACCGCCGGCCGGCGGAACATGAAGGCCACGGGGCCGTCGGGGAGGTACAGACACGCCGTCATCTCCCCGATGCCCTCGTTGGCCCGGTTGCCGAGGCGGAGGAAGCCGCCCAGGGCGCCGTCGGGGTCCACCACGTTCACGTACATGGACTCGTTGAACCCGGGCTCGGGACCGAGCTCATGCATGTACTCGTCTCGGGGCTCCAGGCGCAGTGCGATGGACCAAACGCTTAGCATGCCGCCGTGGAGGCCGACAGCCACGGGGCCCTGGCCACCGACCTCCGCCAGGCGCTCGGGCCGGTGCTCGGCGAGGACGTGGAGATCGACGACCTGCGGCCGATGCCCGGGGGATCGTCGCGCCAGACCTTGTCCTTCTCCGCCCGCCGCCCGGCCGCCGGGCCCCGCGCCCTGGTCGTCCGCCGGGACCGGGCCGCCCCGGCCTCGGCGACCCTCGCCCTGGAGGCCGCCGTCATCGAGGCGGCGGCGGCGGCCGGGGTCCCCGTGCCGGCGGTCCTGGCCGCACCGGCCGGCCATGACCCCGCCACGTGCGCCTTCGTCGTCATGGACAGGGTGGAGGGCGAGACGATCCCCCGGCGCGTCCTTCGCCTCGTCCACGCCGAGGGGACCGGCGAGGCCCTCGCCGCGCAGTGCGGCCGGATCCTCGCCGCCGTCCACGCGCTCGAACCCTCCTCCGTCCCGGGGCTCCCCGGCGGCGATCCCCTCGAGCAGCTCCGGGGCGTGCTCGACCTCATGCCCGGGGCGCACCCTGTGCTCGAGGCCGGGTTGCGGTACCTCGCCGCCCGCCGGCCGCCGAGGTGGGGCGACGCCGTCGTCCACGGTGACTTCCGCACCGGGAACCTCGTCGTCGGCCCCGAGGGGGTCCGGGCCGTCCTCGACTGGGAGCTCGCCCACCGCGGTGACCCCCTCGAGGACCTCGGCTGGCTCTGCGCCCGGGCCTGGCGCTTCGGCTCCTCCCTGCCTGTCGGCGGTTTCGGCCGTCTCGACACCCTCCTCGCCGCCTACGAGACGGCGTCGGGCCGGCCGGTGGACGCCGAGGCGCTCGTGTGGTGGGAGGCCTTCGCCTCGCTGCGGTGGGGGGTGATCTGTCTCGTCCAGGTGGCCGCCCACCTCTCCGGTGCCGTCCGGTCGGTCGAGCTCGCCGCCATCGGCCGCCGGGTGTGCGAGGCCGAGTGGGACCTGCTGTCGCTCCTCGATACCTCCCCCGGGGACGATGCCGCCCCCGGTGACGACGCCGCCCCCGGCGACAGTCCCGGTGCCGCCGACGAGGAGGAGGCGTCGTTCGTCGACGCCCCCCACGACGGTCCCGGCGCCGAGGGCCTGCTCGGGGCCGTGGAGGAGCTGCTGCGCGACGCGCTCCTCCCTTCGGCCGAGGGCAGGCGGGCCTTCGACCTGCGGGTAGCCGCCAACGTGCTGGCGATGGTCCGGCGTCAGCTCCGCCTCGGCCCGGCCCAGGCCGTCCGCCACCGCCGCCGACTGGCGGCCCTCGGGGTCACCGACGACGCCGAGCTCGCCACCGCCATCCGCAGCGGCGCGTTCGACGGCCGGAGCGTCGAGCTGCTCGCCGTCCTCAGGCTCGTCGTCGCCGACAAGCTCGCCGTCGCCAATCCCGCCTATGGCGGCGAGGGCGCCTAGGGCGCCGGGTCAGCGACCGCCGAAGCGCGGGGGCGGCCCTCGAGCATGGCGGCCACACCCTCGACGGCGTCGTCGGTGCCGGCGAGACGGGCCTGCTCGGCGAGCTCGTGGGCCATGGCGCTCGCCGCGTCCTCGGCCAGCCCGGCCCGGAGCGTCGCCCTCGTGGCCGCCACCGCCAGCGGGGCGGCGGCGGCGATCTCCTCTGCCATCTCCACCGCCGCGCCCAGCTCGCCGCCCTCGGGCACGAGCCGGTCGGCCAACCCGATCCGGGCCGCCTCCTCGGCGGTGACCCGCCGGGCGGTGAGGAAGAGGTCCTCGGCCCGGCCCGGGCCGAGGAAGCGCGGGACGAGCACGGACAGGGCGAATCCGGGGTGGATGCCGAGCCGGACGAAGTTGGCCTGGAAGAAGGCCCGGGCACCCACGACGCGCAGGTCGCAGGCCAGAGCCAGGCCGAATCCGGCGCCGATGGCGGCGCCCTGGACGGCGGCCACGACGGGGACGGGGGCGGCGAAGACCCGGGCCGCCTGACGGTAGAAGGCACCGGTGGTGGTCTCGAAGTCGTCGCCGGCCGTGGGGTCGGGGGCCTCCGAGGACCGGAAGTCGGCGCCGGCACAGAACGACCGGCCCTCCGAACTGAGCACGGCGGCCCGCACCTCGCCGGCGAGACCGTCGAGGGCGTCGGCCAGGCGCCGGAGGGCGGGCTCGGTGAGCAGGTTGTGGGGCGGCCGGCGGAGGGTGACGACGCCCACGTCGCCGCGGCGCTCGACCGACACGTCCCCGGTGCCGTCCACCTCGGCCCCGGCCGGTCGGGTCAGCGCAGGCGCGGCCGGCCGCGTCGGCGGCGGGCCTCCACGAGGGCGTCGTCGGCCCGGGCCACGAGGTCGTCCACGGAGTCGCCCTGGCGCAGCTCGGCGAAGCCGACGCTGGCGGAGGCGCCCGGTGCCTCCTCGTTGAGGATGACGGTGAACTCCCTGAGCCGCTGCTCGGCGGTGGCGAGATCGGCGCTCGGCAGGGCGAAGAGGAACTCGTCCCCCGCAAGACGCATGACCATGTCGTAGGACCGCAGGGTGGCCCGCAGGGCGGCGGCCACCTTGCGGAGCAGCTCGTCGCCGGCACGGGGCCCGGCCGTGTCGTTCACGTGCCTGAGGCCGTCGACGTTGAGGTAGCCGAGGACGAGACCGGTGCCCTCGCCGAGGCTCCGGTCCACCTCCCGGGCCAGGGCGGTGAACCCGGCTTGGCGGTTGAGGCTGCCGGTGAGCTCGTCGCGGGTGAGCCGGTCCGTGGGCTCGACGAGCGTCTCCGCCGACGGCTGCTGCTCGACGAGGGTCGGTCCGCGCACGGCAGTGAGCGGCGTCACCGCCGCCGGCGGCGGGGGCGGGGGCGGGACCGACGGCGGTGGCTGCACGGTCCGCTCCCACTCGGGGGGGCCGCCGTTGCCGGTCCGGAGCGCGTCGCCCGGTGACGCGGCGGGCGGCTGGCCGGTGGGTGGCTCGCCGGCGGGCGGAGGGGTCTGGGCTTCCGGCGGGACGCCTCCGGCGGGAGCCGTCCGACGCGGCGCCTGGGGGGCCGGCAGCGGGGCGGTCTGGCGGTCTACGTCCACGGACACCACGGCGCGCACCAGCGCCGACCAGGCCGCCACGATGTCACCGACCTGGTCGAGCACGATCTCGAGCAGGGCGTCGCGCTGCTCGGGAGGCAGGTGGCGGAGCTCCTCGTGGAGTCGTGCCGCGCCCTGGGAGAGCGCGCCGGCGACCTCCAGCAGCCGGTCCGCCGGGACGACCGGCGTGCTCTGGTGATCCATCGTCGACACAGCCTCCTCCGGGAGCCGGCGAGAGTCTTCCACGTCAGGACGTCGCGGTGATCCGGAAGACGGGGTGCTCGGGGGCGATCCGCTGCAGCTCCGCCTCGGGCGAGGTGGCCGACACCCCGTCGAAGAACACGCCCACCTCGGCCTTCCAGCGCCGGAGGTAGCCGCGCAGCACCGGGACCTTCTCGTCGTCGGTGAGCTCCTCGGCGGAGAAGGCCTCCAGTCGCCGCCCCAGCTGCAGCTCGCCGCCGCCGGCCACCCGCATGTTGCGGGCCCACTGGGTGTCCCCCCGGGGCGCCACCAGGTAGCGGGCACCGTCGTGGGTGAGCAGGTTCACCGGCGTCGTCCGCCATTCGCCGGTCTTGCGTCCCCGCACCCGCAGGATCCGCGATCCCCAGATGCTCACCCCGGCACGCGTGGCGGCGGCGACGGCACCGTTGAACACGTGGCGGGTGAACCATCCCGGGCGCCGGTAATGGGGCATCACGCCATGGTCGCGAATGCCGGGACCCTCCGTCGGGCGGCCGGCGCCGGGGGCCCCTACCAGGGCAGCTGCCGTCCCAGGCCCCGATCCCGGCTGCCAGGGTGATGTTTGAGCGCGCAAGGGCGTTGGTATCGTCCCTTCCGATGCCAGGCCGGATACCCCCCCTGGGGGCAGACCGAGGCCGTGGCGGCTCCTCCTCGCGCCGGGGCTCCTCGGGCGGGCGCAAGATCCTCGTCTCCTCGGGCGGGAAGGTGGCAGCCGGCTACGGCGGGGGCGACGATCCCGAGAGCGACGCCGCCGGGGCGGTCGGTGCGCCTCCCCGTCCTCGTCCCCCCGAGGACCGTCTTCGTCCCCCCGAGGACAGGGCCGACGCCCGGCCCGTCGCGCCGCCACCCCGGGGTCCGGGTGGACCGGCCGTGCCGGGGAGGCCGGGTCCCGGCGGGCGCCCCCCGGGCCCGCCGCCGGTCCCCGGGACGACGCGACGCCGGCCGGCGGCCCAGCGGGCCCTGCGGTGGGCGATCGCGGTCGTGGCCGTCCTCGTCCTCCTGGCCGGCGGCGTCTACGCCTATGCCCGCTACCGGTGGAGCCAGGTCCGGACCGTCGCCTGCGCGACCTGCACCCCCGTCGTCGGCGGCCAGCCGTTCAACGTGCTCCTCGTCGGCTCCGACAGCAGGGCCGGAGAGAGCTCGCAGCAGGCACAGCGGTTCGGGAGCGCCACCCAGGTCCAGGGCCAGCGGAGCGACACCGTCAAGATCCTCCACGTGGACCCCAGCTCGGGCACGGCCCGCCTGCTGTCGATCCCCAGGGACACCTTCGTGACGCTCTCCGGCGTCCCCTCGTCCTCGGGGCTGTCGCCGCAGCAGAAGATCAACACCGCCTTCGACAGCGGTCCCGACGCGCTCATCGCCACCATCCAGAACACGTTCGGCATCCCCATCGCCCACTTCGTGCAGGTGGACTTCCAGGGGCTCATGAACGCCGTCGACACCGTGGGGGGGATCTACCTCGACTTCCCCTATCCGGTGCGCGACGACAACGCCGGGGCGAACCAGTCGGGGCTCGCCGTGCCCCAGCCGGGATGCCAGAAGCTCGACGGCGCCATGACCCTCGCCCTGGCCCGCTCCCGCTACTACCAGTACCTCCAGAACGGCTACTGGCACCCGGACCCGACCTCGGACATCGGCCGGATCGAGCGGCAGAACATCGTCATCCAGGCCATCGCCGCCCGGGCCCGGTCGAGCTACGACCCGCTCACCGTGAACGCCTTCCTCGGGGGCATCGTCCACGACGTGACCGTCGACAAGGCGATGGGCTTCTCCGAGATGCTCTCGCTCGTGACGAAGTACCACGCCTTCTCGCCGTCGAGCCTGCAGTCCTTCACGCTCCCCGTCGCCCCGGGCGTCTCCCCCTATGCCGGGGACGTGGAGGTGGTCCAGCAGGCCCAGGCCCAGCAGGTCATCCGCCAGTTCCAGGGGGCCGCCCCCGGTCAGGTGACGACCCCACCGTTGTCGGCGTCGGGGACACCCATGGCACCCCCCGCCGGCGCGCCCACGACGGGCTCCCCGGGCGCGTCCCCGGGGTCCGGCGGCTCGGCTCCCGGCGCGGCCGCCCCTTCGCCCAGCGCGTCGGCACCGCCCTACGACCCGAAGCTCTGCAACCCCTAGACAAGGGGGCCGCCGGGCGCGGCGATGGGTAGCGTGAGCGCGTGCGGCTCGTGACCTTCGTCGAGGAGAAGGAGCAGGACGCCGCCGACCCCGCCGAGCCGTGGCGGTCGGCCGAGCTGTGGCGGACCGGCGTCGTGATCGGCGACGAGGTCGTCGACCTCACCGACGACCAGGTCGGCCTGCCCGCCGACATGGGGGCACTGCTCGTCGGCGGCGAGGGGTCCATGGGGCGCGCCGCGGCGGCGCCCGCCGGGGCGGCGCGCCGGGTCGCCCTCGAGGAGGTCCGGCTGCTGGCGCCCGTGCCCCGGCCCCCCAAGGTGCTTGCCATGGGCATGAACTACGCCGCCCATGTCGCCGAGCTGGGCCGCGAGCCGCCCGAGCACCAGGTCTGGTTCAACAAGCAGCGGACCTGTGTGGTGGGGCCGGGGACGCCCATCGAGATCCCCGCCGCCTCCCCGATGGTCGACTACGAAGGCGAGCTCGCCTTCGTCGTCGCCCGGCACTGTCGCCGGGTGCCCGCTGCCGACGCCATGTCGGTCATCGCCGGGTTCACGATCATGAACGACGTGAGCGTGCGGGACTGGCAGTGGCGATCCCCGACGTGGACCATGGGCAAGTCCTTCGACACCCACGGCCCCCTCGGCCCCTGGATCGTCACCCCCGACGAGCTCGGGGGACCGTCCGGCCTCCGCCTGCGCACCTGGGTCAACGGGGAGCTCCGCCAGGACGGATCGACCGACGACATGCTCTTCGACTGCGCGGCGATGGTGGAGCTGCTGTCGACCGCCTGCACCCTGGAGCCCGGCGACGTCGTGACCACCGGCACGCCCCCGGGCGTGGGCGCCGGCTTCGACCCGCCGCGGTGGCTCCGGCCCGGCGATGTCGTGCGGGTCGAGGTCGAGGGCATCGGCGTCCTCGAGAACCCGGTGGTGGCCGGCCCGGCCTCCTGACGGTCATGTCGCCCGCCGGACGACCTGCGCCCCGCGAGGGCCTGCGCGTGAACCGGGGCCTCGTGATCCCGCCTGAGGAGCTCGAGTGGCGGTTCTCCACGAGCGGGGGCCCGGGCGGCCAGCACGCCAACCGTGCCAGCACCCGGGCCGAGGTCCGCTTCGACGTCGCGGCCTCGTCGTCGCTGGGCCCGCGACAACGGGCGCGGCTGCTCGACCGGCTGGGGCCGGTGGTCCGGGCCTCGGCCGGGGAGGAGCGGTCCCAGGCGCGCAACCGGGCCCTCGCGCTCGAGCGCCTGGCCGGGCGGCTCGCCGCCGGGCTCGCCGTCGAGCGCACCCGCACGGCCACGGCGCCCACGAGGGCGTCGATCACGCGGCGCCTGGAGCAGAAGCGCCGACGGGGCGAGCTGAAACGCAGGCGGGCCGCGCCCGGCGCCGAGGACGGCTGACCGGATCGGCTCAGAGCGCGTCGGGGCGCAACTCGGCGTCGGTGCCGCCGTCGACGAAGAGGACGGCGCCGTGCACGTAGGCGTTGGCCGGGTCGAGGAGGAAGGCGACGGCCGAGGCGATCTCCTCGGGTGCGGCCCGGCGCCGGAGCGGGATGGGCAACAGCTCCACCGCCGGTCCGAGGCGGGGGTCGGCCAGGGTGCCCCTCAGCAAGGGGGTGTCGACGGGCCCGGGTGCCACGGCGTTGAGCCGGACCCCGGCGTCCCCCCATGGCCGGGACCGCCTGCGGACGGCGCGGGAAAGGCCGAGCTTCGACATCCCGTAGACCGTCGCCCCGTCGAGCTCGTCGGCCCGGGCGGCGGCCCCCTCCTCGTCGCCCTCGGACAGGAGCCCGAGGAGGGCGGCGTCCGGGGGGGTGATGCCGGCCGAATTGGAGGCGAGCACCACGGCGGCGGGCGCCTCCCCCGACCCCAGGGACCCGAGGAGCCCGTCGAGGACGGCCAGGGCCCCGAAGTAATTGACCCGGACGATGGACCCCGCCGGCCGGACCTGGGGCCCGATCCCGGCCGCCACCACGAGCCCGTCGAGTCGCCCCTCGCAGCGCCGGGCCACCTCGAACACGGCCGTCCGCCGGCCCTCGGCGGAGGCCAGGTCGGCCACGACGTCGCTCCCGGCCAGGTCGACCCCGATCACCGTCGTGCCGCTGCGGGTGAACCGCTCGGCCACCGCGGCGCCGATGCCCGAGGCCGAGCCGGTGACGGCCAGGGTCCGCCGGCGACGAGGGCTCATCGCCATGTTGTAGCGCAGGGGACTCGGGACCTTCGGCCCTTTCCGAGCCCCCGCCCGCCGCCCATGCTGTCGTCTGGGCCGTCGGGCAACCGACGGGCCCAACGAGTGCGTCCGGAGTGCCGCCCACCTGGGACGCGCTCGCTGGCCGTCCCCGGCGGGAAGGAAGGTGAGTTCTCATCTTCCTGCGGAGCCCGCCGGGGGCGGCCCCTTTTCGTCTCCTGGTGCCGGTCCTCGCCCCGG
>JAGWNV010000053.1 GCA_028872975.1 Acidobacteriota bacterium | reverse complement strand
CGGCGGGGCCCTGCCCGCCGCCAAGACGACCGTGGGTGTCCGGGTCCAGCTCGACCACCTGGCCCCGGTGAAGGTGGGCCGGGTGGTGACGGCGGAGGCCACCTTGGAGCGGGTCGAAGGCCGACGGCTCGTGTTCACCGTCTCGGTCTCCGACGACGCCGGCCTGGTGGCCGCCGGCCGCATGACGCGGGTGGTGGTGGAGACCGAGTCCTTCCTGGCCAAGGCCCGCTGAGCAGGGCGGCCGGGGCCTGTCCGGGCCGCCCCGAGGGCCAGGTCGAAGGGTTGGCGCGCCACGCGAAGCGGTAGGTTGGGCGGTGCCCGGCGACGTCGCCCGGCACCCGGACCCGGCCAAGGCGCATGCTCCTCGACGACATCGACGATCCCGCAGCCCTCCGGGCCCTCTGTCCCAGTCAGCTCGACCAGCTGGCGGCCGAGCTCCGGGGACGGATCGTCGAGACCGTCACCGCCACCGGCGGGCACCTCGGTTCCAACCTCGGGGTGGTGGAGCTCACCATCGCCCTCCACCGTGTCTTCGACTCCCCCCGGGACGTCCTGCTCTGGGACACCGGCCATCAGGCCTACGTCCACAAGCTCCTGACCGGCCGCAGGGCCGCCTTCCCCACCCTCCGCCAGCCCGGTGGCCTCTCGGGCTACCCCTCCCGGCGGGAGTCGGCCCACGACTGGATCGAGAACAGCCACGCGTCCACGGCCCTCAGCTACGCCCAGGGCATCGCCGCCGGGCTGGAGCGCCGGGGCGAGGCCGACCGCCGGGTGGTGGCCGTCATCGGCGACGGGTCGCTCACCGGCGGCATGGCCTACGAGGCCCTCAACAACCTGGGCCACGCCGGGACCAGGGTGATCATCGTCCTGAACGACAACGGACGGTCCTACGCACCGACGGTCTCCCGGCTGTCGGAGGGGCTCACCCATCTCCGGCTCAACCCCTCCTACGTCCACGCCCGCGAGCGGGCCCGTCGGCTCCTGCAGCGGGTGCCGGTGGTGGGCGGGTTCGCCTACACAAGCGTCCACGGCCTGACGAGCGCCGTCCGGGAGGTGGTCACACCGCACCGGTTCTTCGAGGCCCTGGGCATCCGATACGCCGGGCCGATCGACGGCCACGACATCGCCGGCATGGAGCAGGCCCTCGCCAACGCCGCCGCCTGGGACGGGCCCATCCTCGTCCACGTCCTCACCCAGAAGGGCCGGGGCTATGCCCCCGCCGAGGAGGACGACGTCCAGCGGCTCCACGACTTCAAGGTCCAGCCCTCCAGGCTCGCCCCGGCCGCCCTCCAGGCACCGGCCACCTACACCGACGCCTTCACGAACGCCGTCCTGGCCGCCGGCGAACGCCATCCCGAGCTCTTCGCCATCACCGCCGCCATGCCGGGGCCCACCGGGCTCCTCCCCTTCCAGGCCGCCCATCCCGACCGGTTCCTCGACGTGGGCATCGCCGAGCAGCACGCCGTGACCATGGCCGCCGGCATGGCGATGGCCGGGCTCCGGCCGGTGGTGGCGGTCTACTCGACGTTCTTCTCCCGGGCCTTCGACCAGGCCAACCTCGACGTGGGACTCCACAACCTCCCCGTCGTCTTCGTCCTCGACCGGGCCGGGATCACCGGTGACGACGGCCCGAGCCATCACGGGGTGCTCGACCTCGAGCTCTGCCTGTCGATCCCGGGCATGACCGTCTTCGCCCCCTCGAGCGCCCAGGAGGTCGGGCCCATGGTCGAGGAGGCCCTCTCCCTCCCCGGGCCGTCGGCCATCCGGTTCCCGAAGACCGCGGCCCGCCAGGCCCCCGACGGCCTCGTCGGGTCGGGCCTCTCGGCCCGCCTCGTCCGGCGGGGCGACGGGACGGTCTGCCTCCTGGCGGTGGGAAAGATGCTCGAGGCGGCCGAGGAGGCGGCCGGCAAGCTCGCCGGCGAGGGCATCGAGGCCACGGTCTGGGACGTCCGGGTGGTCGCTCCTCCCGACCCGGCCATGCTCCTCGACGCCGCCGGCCACGGCCTCGTCGTCACCGTCGAGGACGGGGTGCGGGTGGGCGGCGCCGGGTCCTTCCTCGTCGACGCCATGCGGGGCTGCACCGCCGACCTGCCCCTGGCCCCGGTCCGGACCCTCGGCATCCCCCGCGCCTACCTGCCCCAGGGCAAGCCCGACGCCATCCTCGCCGACCTCGGCCTCGACGGCGCCGGCATCGCCGCCAGCGTGGCCGAGGCCCTGTCGGTGGAGCGCCGCCGGCTCGAGCTGTCCTGACCGGCCCTGCCCGGCCCGGCCCGCCGGACAGGAACTCGTTCTAGTTTCCGTCTAGGGTGAGACGCCGATGGAGTTCAACCTCGCCGACCTCTTCGAGGCCGCCGCCGACGCCTTCGGCGACCGGGAATACCTGGTGGCCGGGGGGCGCCGGCTCACCTACGCCGAGACCGAGGCGCGGGCCAACCGCCTCGCCCACCACCTGGCCTCGGTGGGGATCGGCCCCGGCGACCACGTCGGCATCTACGCCCTCAACTCGGCCGAGTGGGTGGAGACGGCCTGGGCCGTCTTCAAGCTTCGGGCCGTCTGGATCAACATCAACTACCGGTACGTCGAGGACGAGCTCCGCTACCTCTTCGCCAACGCCGACCTGAAGGCCCTCGTCCACCAGCGGCAGTACGCCCCCAACGTGGCCGCCCTCCTGCCCGACCTGCCCGAGCTCCGCCACGTCGTCGTCATCGACGACGACAGCCAGGAACCCGATCCAGTCCACGACGCCGTCGACTTCGAGGAGGCCGTCGCCAGCCAGTCGGCCGACCGGGACTTCGGGCCCCGGTCCGGCGACGACCGGTACATCCTCTACACGGGGGGGACCACCGGCCTGCCCAAGGGTGTGGTCTGGCCGCACCGGAACGTCTTCTTCGCCCTCGGCGGGGGCATCGACGCCATGACCGGCACCCGGGTGGAGCGACCCGAGGAGATGGTCGAGAAGGGCAAGGCCATGGGGGGCCAGATCAGCTTCCTGCCCGTGGCCCCCCTCATGCACGGCGCCACCCAGTGGGGCGTCATGGGCCAGAGCTTCGTCGGCAACCGGGTCGTCCTCGTGGCCAAGTTCGACCCCCACGAGGTCTGGAGCCTGGTGGAGCGGGAACGGGTGAACATGGTCATGATCACCGGCGACGCCATGGGCCGGCCCCTCATCGAGGCCCTCGAGGAATCGGGGTCCGCCTACGACCTCTCCTCGCTCATCGGCATCACCTCGACCGCGGCGCTCTTCTCGCCCTCGGTGAAGGACCAGTTCTTCGACCGGTTCCCCGACCTGATCATGAGCGATGCCATCGGCTCCTCGGAGGGGGGGAACAACGGGATCTCCTGGATCAAGCCCGGGGGGACGACCATGAAGAGCGGTCCCACCGTCACCTCGATGAGCGGGACCGTCGTCTTCGACGAGGACCTGAAGCGCGTCGAAGCCGGGTCGGGCGTCATCGGGAAGATCGCCCGGTTCGGGGACATCCCCGTCGGCTACTACAACGACCCGGCCAAGACCGCCGAGGTCTTCGTGACCGTGGACGGTGTCCGCTACGTCATGCCCGGCGATTTCGCCACCTTGGAGGCCGACGGCTCGATCACCCTCCTCGGCCGAGGGTCGATCTGCATCAACTCCGGCGGGGAGAAGATCTTCCCCGAGGAGGTCGAGGCCGTGGTCCGGTCCCACCCGGCCGTCATGGACGCCATCGTGGTGGGCGCCCCCGACGACCGCTGGGGCCAGCGGGTCGCCGCCATCGTCGAGCCCCGGCCCGGCCAGGAGGCCCCTTCGCTCGAGTCGGTCCAGGAGCACTGCCGGCGGCACGTCGCCGGCTACAAGGTCCCCCGCCAGCTGCACGTCGTCGACAAGGTGGAGCGGGCCCCGAGCGGGAAGCCCGACTACCGCTGGGCCGACGCCGTCGTCGCCGCCGCTCAAGCCCCCAGCGCGTCGTAGCAGGCCTGCATCAGGGAGAACATCCGCCGGTCGCCGGTGGTGCCGATGTCCATCCGATTCATCACGTAGGCCATGGCCAGCTCGGCGTCGGGATCGGCCCAGGCGCCCGAACCCCCCATGCCGAAGTGGCCGAAGGCCCGGGGGCCGCCGAGGTTGGCGGCGCCGATGATCCCCCGGTTGACCATGAACCCGAGGCCCCACTGGATGTCGAGGCCGAGGAGGACCCGGTCGGGGCCCTCGGTCCGCTGCCGGACGGCCGCCTCGAGCTGCGACTCGTCGAGCAGCCGCACCTTCTCGCCGCTGTCGGTCACCACCTCGCCGATGCAGGCCCCGTACATCCGGGCAAGCGACCGGGCGTCGCCGATGCCGTTGAAGGCGGGCAGCTCGGCGGCGTGGACCTCCCGGCTGTGGAGAAGCTCGCCGTCCTCGATCGCCCGTCCCGTCGGGGCGTTGAGGGCCTTGAAGAGCGGCCCCTCGGGGGCGAGGTACTCCTCGGCCCGCTCGGCCAGGGCGGCGAGATAGGCGCCGTCGGCGTCGTCGAAGGGGGTGCCCCCCGCCCCGCCCGCCGTCGCCCCGTCTGGCTCCTCGGGGACGGCGCCGGCGGAGGCGCCGGCCGGGCCACCTTGGAGGACCGGTCCGCTCCCGAGGCGCCCCGAGGCGATGGCGTCGAGGATCGAGATCATCCGCGCCACCCTCGGCTCCTCCGACTCGGGCAGGCCGATGTGGAAATCGAGCCCCAGGGGGTCGGCCACCTCGGTGCGGAAGGTCGTGCCGAGGCTCCATCCCGACACCCGGCGGACCACCTCCCCGACGAGCCAGCCGAAGGTGGTCGCGTGGTAGCCGTGGTCGGCGCCCGGCTCCCACGACGGCGCCTGCGCCTCGAGGGCCCGCACCACCGGCTCCCAGGCGAGGGTCTCCTCGACGGTGAGGAGCCGGTCGACCCAGGCCAGGCCGGCCCGATGGGTGAGGAGGTGCTCGACGGTCACCGCCTCCTTGCCGGCGGTGGCGAACTCGGGCCAGTAGTCCCGCACCGGGGCCCCGACGTCGAGGAGGCCCCGCTGGGCCAGGAGGTTGGCGGTGAGGGCGGTGGCGCCCTTGGTGGTGGAGAAGACGAGGACGATGGTGTCCTCCTCCCAGGGCGCCCCCGTCGACTCGTCGGCGGTCCCCCCCCAGAGGTCGACCACCTTCTCGCCCCGGTGATAGGCGCTGAAGGCGGCGCCCGCCTCGTGGCGCTCGGAGAAGTTGGCCCTGAAGGCCTCGTCGACGACGCCCCATCCCGCCGCCGTCCACCCATGGATGCCGGCCACCGCCGCCTCCCTCCTCGACCCGCGTCGGGAGGGTAATACCCCTTCCGGTCAGCCGGCGATCTGGGCCTGGCGCTGGCGGGTGGTGGAGTGGACGGGGTCCTTGTCGAACTGGGGCAGGACGTGCTTGCCGAAGGTGGCCACCGCCTCCTCGCAGGTCTCGATGTCGATCGAGGAGGAGAGCATGCCGAAGCTGAGCTGGTCCGCCCCGGTGTCGGCGAAGCGCTGAATGGTGGCCGCCACCTCGTCGGGGTCGCCGACGGCGATCCGCCGGTCCTTGATCTGCTCGTCGATCTGCTCGAGGGTCGAGTCGGGGATGGTGGCGGGCCACTCCGGGATGCCCGGCGGGCGGGGGAAGGTGTCGAGGTACCGGAAGACGAGGCTCAGGTAGTAGCCGACATCCGCGTCCCGGAGCGTCTGGCGGGCCCGGCCCCCGTCCTCGAGGCAGAGCATCTGGGTGGTGATCATCACGTTGTTGTTGACGTATTCACCCACCGGGTCGCAGTTCTCGATGTCCTTCTTGTACTTCTCGATGAGGGGGGCGAAGCTGTCGGGCTTTCCGAATGCGAAGCAGAGGACGCCGAGGCCCTGGCGGGCGGCGAGCTCGAAGGTGCTCGGGCTTCCCGCCGCCACCCACATGGGCGGGTGGGGGTCGGTGTAGGGCTTGGGCAGGACGTTGCGCTGCGGCATGGAGAAGAACTTCCCGTCGTAGGCGTACTCCTCGTCCTTCCACATCCGCACGATCTGGGGCAGCGTCTCCGCCACCATCTCCCTGGTGAGCTCGGGGTCCTCGATGCCGAAGCCCCGCTGCTCGGTGGTCGACGACCCCCGGCCCGTGCCGAACTCGAACCGGCCTTCGGAGAGGTGGTCCATCATGGCCACCCGCTCGGCGATCCGGGCCGGGTGGTTCACGGGGGGGGTGATGTTGAAGATGCCCGACCCGAGGTGGATGTTGGTGGTCTGGGCTGCGGCGAAGGCGAGGAAGGACTCGCTGGCCGAGAGATGGGAGTACTCGGTCAGGAAGTGGTGCTCGGAGGCCCAGGCGTACTTGAACCCCGCGGCGTCGGCCGCTCGGATGTAGCGCAGCTCGTCCATGATCCGCCGGTGCTCGGCGCCGGCCCCGTGGGCGGCCCGGAACTTCGGTGGCATGCAGACGGCGTTGAAGATCCCGAATTCCATGGGGACCATCATCCCAGAAAACTGTAACGTGTTCCAATATTGCGCCCGACCTGGGCTGACCTGGGAGGATGCCGGCACCGATGTCCGATGACGCCGCCGTGGCCCGCCCCGCCACCGCACCCGCCCCGGCCAGCCCCGGGCCCGGGCCCACCATGGCCGGCCTCCTCGCCGCCCGGGCCGGTGACGACCGTCCGGGGCTCGCCGTCGGGGACCACCGGTGGAGCTGGGACGAGGTGATCCGGGCCGCCGCCGCCCGGGCCGCCCTCTTCGAGGACCGCCGGCTCCCCGGGCCCCCCCACGTGGCGGTCCTCCTCGACAACGTCCCCGAGCACGCCCTCTGGCTCACCGCCTGCGCCCTGGCCGGCGCCGTGGTCGTGGGGGCCAACCCGACCCATCGGGGGGAGGACCTGGCCCGAGACCTCCGCCACACCCGCTGCCAGCTCCTCGTCACCGACGCCCGGTACCTCCCCCTCGTCGAGGGCCGGTCCCTGGGCGAGGCCCTCGGCACGGTGACCGCCGACTCGGGTCGCGTCCTCGTCCTCGACGCCGCCGACTACGACGCCGACGTGGCCGCCTTCGAGGGTGCGCCGGTGCCGGACCCGGACGACGTGGCCGAGGCCGACCTGGGCCAACTCATCTTCACCTCGGGCACCTCGGGGGCCCCCAAGGCCTGCAGGTGCACCCAGGGCCGGTTGGCCCGGATCAGCGTGATCGTGGCCGAGATGTTCGGCCTCGGCGCCGAGGACGTCTGCTACGTCGCCATGCCCCTGTTCCACTCCAACGCCCTCATGGCCGGCTGGGGCCCGGCCGTGGCGGCCGGCGCCACGGTCGCCCTCCCCGCGGCGGGCCGGTTCTCGGCCTCGGGGTTCCTCCCCGATGTCCGCCGGCACGGGGTCAGCTACTTCAACTACGTGGGCAAGCCCCTCTCCTACGTCCTCGCCACCGAGGAGGGGCCCGACGACGCCGACAACAGCCTCCGACTCGTCTTCGGCAACGAGGGCGCCGAAGCCGACGTGGCGCGCTTTGGGACCAGGTTCGGCTGCACTGTGATCGACAGCTACGGCTCCACCGAGGGCGGGGCCACCGTGAGCCGGACCCCCGACACGCCCCCCGGTGCGTTGGGGCGGGCGCCGGAGGGGACGATGGTGGTCGACCCCGACACCGGTGCCGAGTGCCCTCCGGCACGTTTCGACGTCCACGGCAGGCTGCTCAACGCCGAGGAGGCGACGGGCGAGCTCGTCTCCACGACGGGCGCGGCCGGGTTCGAGGGCTACTGGGACAACGACGAGGCGGAGACGGCCCGGCGCCGCAACGGCTGGTACTGGACCGGCGACCTCGCCTACCGCGACGAGGCCGGGTTCTTCTACTTCGCCGGCCGCAGCGGGGACTGGCTCCGGGTCGACGGCGAGAACTTCGCGACAGCCCCCCTGGCGCGGCTCCTCGAGCGCCACCCCGCCGTCCGGCTGGCCGCCGTCTACGCCGTGCCCGACCCCGTCGTCGGCGACCAGGTCATGGCCGCCCTCGAACTCCACGACGGCGCCCGGTTCGACCCCGACGAATTCGCCGCGTTCCTGGCGCGCCAGGAGGACCTCGGCACCAAGCAGGCGCCCCGGTTCGTCCGGGTCTGCGACCGGCTGCCGGCGACGGCCACGGCCAAGGTCCTCACCCGGGTGCTCCGCGACGAGGGGTGGTCCTGTGCCGACCCCGTCTGGTGGACACCCGAGGGCCCCGCCGGGGGCCGCTACCGGAGGCTCGACGCCCAGGATCGAGCCCAACTGGAGAGTGCCCTGCAGTAGCGTCTGGCCCGAGGATGCGTGGCTATCCGGCTGGCCGCCGGGGGGAGCAGCCATGAGCGAGGTCGGCACGCCGGGCGGGGAGGAACGGGCGGCCGTCGACGTCCTCGTCGTCGACGACCACGAGGCCATCCGGACCTCGGTGGCCGAGCTCCTCCGCACGGCCGGCTACAGCGTCCTCGAGGCGGAGAACGGCGCCGAGGCCCTCGACACCCTGGCCAGCCACCGCGTGGGCGCCCTCGTCCTCGACCTCCGCATGCCCGGGATCGACGGCCTCAAGGTCCTCGACACGCTCACCGACCCCCCGCCGGTGATCCTCACCTCGGCCTTCACCCTCGAGATCGACGAGCAGCGGCGGGTGGACTCGAAGATCTTCGTCCAGCTCGTGAAGCCCTTCCATCCCCGCCGGCTCATCGACGCCGTGGCCTCTGCCATCGGCGGCCCGGGCTCCTCGTAGACCGGGCTCCCCCGGACCGGGCTCCTCAGGCCGAGGCCCGGTCGACGCCGAGGACGAGCCCGCTCGTCGGGACCCCGGTGCCCGCCGTCACCACGACGTGCTCGGTGCCGGCCACCTGGTTGACCGATGTCCCGCGGACGAGCCGGGCCCCCTCGGCGATCCCGTTCATCCCGTGGAGGTAGGCCTCGCCGAGCTGGCCCCCGTGGGTGTTGGTGGGGAGCTTCCCGCCGAGCTCGAGGTTGCCCTCCCGGACGAACTCCTTGGCCTCCCCCTTGGCGCAGAAGCCGAGCTCCTCGAGTTGGCAGAGGACGAAAGGAGTGAAGTGGTCGTAGAGGACGGCCGCCTGCATGTCGGCCGGGCCGAGACCCGAGGTCTCCCACAGCTGGCGGGCCACCACCCCCATCTCGGGGAGCCCGGTGAGGTCCTCGCGGTAGTAGGAGGTCATCATGTCCTGGAGGTCCCCCGATCCCTGGGCGGCGGCCTCGACGACGACCGGCGGCTGGCGGAGGTCCCGGGCCCGCTCCAGGGTGGTGACGACGATCGCCTGAGCCCCGTCGGTCTCCTGGCAACAGTCGAGGAGCCGGAGGGGCTCGACGATCCACCGCGACGCCTGGTGGTCCTCCAAGGTGATGGGCCGCCCGTGGAACCAGGCCGCTGGGTTGGTGGCGGCGTGGGCCCGGTCGGCGACGGCAACCCGGCCGAAGTCCTCGGTGGTCGCCCCCGTGGCGTGGAGGTACCGCTGGGCGAACATGGCCACCCAGGACGCCGGGGTGAGGAGCCCATGGGGCGCGTACCAGGCGAACTGGGAGTTCTCGGCGGTGGGCATCGGGGCCCGGCCCTGGACGCCGGTGCCGAACCGGTTGCCCGACCGCTCGTTGAAGGCCCGGTAGCAGACGACCACATCGGCCACGCCGGTCGACACGGCCATGGCCGCCTGCTGGACCGTGGCGCAGGCGGCACCCCCTCCGTAGTGGATGCGGCTGAAGAAGGTGAGCTCGCCGATCCCGAGGCTGCGGGCCACCTCGATCTCGGGGTTGGTGTCGGCCGAGAAGGTGACGAGCCCGTCCACCTCCTCCGGGGCGATGCCGGCGTCGGCCAGGGCGGCGGCCACCGCCTCGACGGCGAGACGGAGCTCGCTGCGGCCCGAGTCCTTCGAGAATTCCGTGGCCCCGATCCCGGCGATGGCCGTGGTCCCGGCGAAGCCGTGTCGGCGGCTCACCGGCCCCCACCTTCCCTCTCGGTGCGGGCCCCTTCCACCGCCGCCGTCCCCGAGGTGGCGCCGGCGGGGAGCGGCCGCAGGTCGGCGCCGCGGACGGGCAGGGCGAGGCGGACGGTCCCCGTCACGTGGTCGCCCCGGCTGTTGCGGCCCCGGACCGAGACCGTGACCGCCGCCCGGCCGTCGCCGCGCCCGCCCGGCTGCTCGGACGCCTCCACCCGGCCCGAGAGGGTCATCGTGTCGTCGGGGTAGTTCGGCGCACCGAGCCGGATGGCCACCTTCTCGAGCACCGCCGAGGGGCCGGCCCAGTCGGTGACGTACCTGCCCACGAGCCCGTTCGTGGTGAGGATGTTCATGAAGATGTCCTCGGAGCCCCTGGCCTTGGCCAGTTCGGCGTCGTGGTGGACGTCCTGGTAGTCCCGGGAGGCGATGGCTCCGGCCACGATCAGGGTCCGGGTGACGGGGAGGACGAGCTCGGGCAGCTCGTCGCCCACCGACACCTCGTCGTGCCACCGCGGCCGCCCCGTCATCGGATCGTCCCTTCGGTCATGCCGGCGCGTGGGCCCCGGCTCGGGCCCGGAGGTCGTCGGCGACGAGGGTCCCGAGGCGGGCCAGCTGCGGGGCGGGGCCCCCGAGGAGAAGCTCGATCTGCTTGCCCCACAGGAAGTACCGGTGGATGGGGTACGAGACGTCCGCTCCGAGCCCCCCGTGCAGGTGCTGGGTCGTGTGGACCACCCGCTGGCCGGCCTCCGACGCCCACCACTTGGCGGCCGCCACCGCCTCGGCGGCGGGCCTGCCCGTGTCGAGCCGCCAGGCCGCCTGCCAGGTGGTGACCCTGATGGCCTCGGTGTCGATGTGGGCGTCGGCGGCCCGGAGGAGGGTGCCCTGGAAGGCGGCGAGGGGCTTGCCGAACTGCTGGCGGTGGTTGCAGTAGTCGGCAGCCCGGGCCACGGCGTCCTCGCAGACCCCGACGGCGAGGGCGCAGAGGCCGGTCAGGGCGGTTTCCACCATGAGGTCGACGGCGGCCTCGCCGCGCCCCGGCCCGGCCAGCACGTCGGCGGCCGCCACCGGGGCGCCGTCGAGATGGAGATGGGGATGCACCTGGCGGTCGGTGGTGCAGGCTCGTTCGAGCACCGCACCGGGGCCCCGGGGGTCGACGATCCCCACCACCACCGGTCCGCCGTCCTCGACGGCGGCGGGGACGAGGACCCGGCCGGCCACGTGCGCCTGGGGCACGGCCCGGGTCGTACCCGACAGCCGCCACCCGTCACCGTCGGGACGAGCCGTCACCGCCGGCCGCCGGCCGGGGCTCGCCGCCACCTCGGTGAGGGCCGCGGTCATCTTGAGCGCCCCGGTGGAGACGTCGGGCAGCAGGGCGCCCTGGTGGTCATCGGTGCCGAGCCGGGCCACGGCCAGGGCGCCGAGGACGGTGGTGGCCCACAGGGGAACAGGCGCCACGTGCCGGCCCTGTTGCTCGAGGACGAGGCAGGCCTCGAAGAGCCCGAGGCCGGCGCCACCGTGCGCCTCGGGCACGACGAGGCCGAGGAGCTGGGCGTCGGCCAGGGACTGCCAGAGCTCCTCGTCGACGCGCGCCTCGGTCGCCTCGACGGCCGCCACCCGGGCCGGGTCCGCCCTCCCGGCGAACACGGCGGACGCGGACTCCTGCACCGCCGCCTGGGCGTCGCTGAATTCGAAGTCCACTACCCCTCCCCGCCCCCGCTGCCGGGCGCCG
>JAGWNV010000335.1 GCA_028872975.1 Acidobacteriota bacterium | reverse complement strand
GTGGCAGGAAACTGCAATCTGTTCTAGTTTCGTGCGGCGATGGCCGGCACACCGGGTTCGGAGGAGGTCCTCCAGGCACCCCACGTCCTCGAGTACACCTACACCCGGTCGGTCGGCCCGGTGATCGGCGCCTTCCTCACCGGGCTCCGCCAGGGCCGGATCCTCGGGGCCCGGGGAGCCGAGGGGCGGGTGGTGGTGCCACCGGCCGAGTACGACCCGATCACCGGGGAAGCGAGCGGCGACCTCGTCGAGGTGGGACCGGGCGGGACGGTGACCACCTGGGCCTGGACCGCCTCGCCGACCTCCGACCAGCCGCTCCAGCGGCCCTTCGCCTGGGCGCTCGTCGCCCTCGACGGGGCCACCACCGCCCTGCTCCACGTCGTTGACGCAGGGTCGGCCGCCGCCATGGCCTCGGGCATGCGGGTGACGGCGCGGTTCCGCCCCGTTGCCGAGCGCCGTGGCCACCTGCTCGACATCGAGTGCTTCGTCCCCGAGGGGACCGGCGGGGGAGGGGCGGGGGCGTGAGCGAGAGCGGGCAGGTGACGATGCTCGAGACCCCCATCCACGTCGACTACCGGTTCACCGCCGGCCTCGCCCAGTCGCGGTTCCTGAAGGGCATCTCGGAGGGGAAGTTCCTCGGCCAGCGCTGCCCGCGGTGCAAGAAGGTCTACGTCCCCCCGCGCGGCTCCTGCCCGACCGACGGCGTGGCCACCACCGACGAGGTGGAGCTCGGCAACCGCGGCATCGTCACCACCTACTGCGTGGTGAACGTGCCCTTCCAGGGCCAGTCCATCGAGATCCCCTACATCTGTGCCCAGATCCTCCTCGACGGGGCCAACATCGCCTTCATGGGCCTCATCCAGGAGATCCCCGCCACCGAGGTGCGGATGGGCCTGCGGGTGGAGGCGGTGTGGGTGGCGCCCGAGGAGCTCGGCCCGACCATGGCGTCGGTCAAGTACTTCCGGCCGAGCGGGGAGCCCGACGCCGACTACGAGACGTTCAAGGAGTACCTGTGAGCGCCGGGGCCCCCACGGGCCGGCCGGTGGCGGTGGTCTCCTTCGCCCAGTCGCCCCAGGTCCGGCGGGAGGCGCACCGCAACGAGGTCGAGATGCTGATGCCGGTCGTCGAGGAGGTCTTCTCGAACGTCGGGCTCACCAAGAACGACATGGGGTTCGTCTGCTCGGGGAGCTCCGACTACCTCGTGGGCGCCCCCTTCAGCTTCGTGAGCGCCCTCGACGCCGTCGGGGTGTGGCCCCCCATGCGGGAGAGCCACGTGGAGATGGACGGGGCTTGGGCCCTCTACGAGGCCTGGACGATGCTCACCGCCGGCGACGCCGACACCGCCCTCGTCTACAGCTTCGGCCGGTCGTCGCCGGGGGACCTCCCCAAGGTCCTCGCCCTGCAGCTCGACCCCTACTATCTCGCCCCGTTGTGGCCCGAGCCAGTGGCATTGGCCGCCCTCCAGGCCCGGGCCCTCCTCGACGCCGGCCTGGCCAGCGAGGAGGACTTCGCCGCCGTGGCGGCCAGGAGCCGGCGCGACGCCCGGGACAATCCCCACGCCCAGGTGGCCGGCGACAAGAGCGTCGAGGCGCTCATCGAGGAGGAGTACGTGGTGTCCCCCCTGCGGCGCCACACCCTTCCGCCGATCACCGACGGCGCCGCCGCCGTGGTGCTGGCCGCCGGCGACCGGGCCCGGGAGCTCTGCGAGCGGCCGGCGTGGATCACCGGCATCGACCACCGGATCGAGACCCACCATCTGGGGGCCCGGGACCTCACCGCCTCGCCGTCCACCTCACTGGCCGGGCGGGGGGCGGGCGTCGACGGTGCCGCCGTCGACGTCGCCGAGCTGCACGCCCCCTTCGCCCCCCAGGAGCTCGTCCTGCGCCGTGCCCTCGGGCTCGGGGACTCGGTGGCCGTCAACCCCTCGGGGGGCGCCCTGGCCGCCAACGCCCTCATGGTGGCCGGGCTCATCCGCATCGGCGAGGCGGCCCGGCGGGTGATGGACGGCACCGCCCGGCGGGCCGTGGCCCACGCCACCTCCGGCCCGTGTCTCCAGCAGAACCTCGTCTGCGCCCTGGCCGGCGAGCCCACGGGAGGGGC
>JAGWNV010000334.1 GCA_028872975.1 Acidobacteriota bacterium | reverse complement strand
AGCCGGCGACGGCCGTGGCCCGGGCGTGACCGGCCGGCGGCGGGCCGGACGGCGACCGGTATCCTCCGGCTGATGCCCGACCAGCTCGTGATCCGCGGCGCGCGGGAGCACAACCTGCGCGACGTGTCGCTGGAGCTGCCGCGCGACCGGCTGGTCGTCTTCACCGGCCTGTCCGGCTCGGGGAAGTCCTCGCTCGCCTTCGACACGATCTACGCCGAGGGCCAGCGGCGCTACGTCGAGTCGCTGTCGGCCTACGCCCGGCAGTTCCTCGGCCAGATGGACAAGCCCGACGTCGACTTCATCGAGGGCCTGTCCCCGGCCATCTCCATCGACCAGAAGTCGGCCAGCCGCAACCCCCGGTCGACGGTGGGGACCGTCACGGAGATCTACGACTACCTCCGACTCCTCTACGCCCGCATCGGCCAGCCCCACTGCCCCAACTGCGGCCGTCCCGTCGCCCGCCAGACCCCTCAGCAGATCGTGGACCGCATCCTCGACCTGGCCGACGGGACCCGCTTCTCGGTGCTCGCCCCCATCGTCCGGGGGCGCAAGGGCGAGTACGAGGCCCTCCTCGACGATCTCGCCAAGCAGGGCTTCGCCCGGGCCCGGGTCGACGGGGAGACGGTCGAGCTCTCGGAGCGCAGCGAGCTCAAGCTGGCCCGTTACGAGCAGCACACCATCGAGGTGGTCGTCGACCGGCTGGTGCGGCGTGCCGACATCCGCCAGCGGCTCACCGAGTCCATGGAGACGGCCCTGCGGCTCACGAGCGGCACGGCGGAGATCGCCGTGGTGGGCGACGAGGGCGAGGAGGAGCTCATCACCTTCTCCGAGCACCTGGCCTGCACCGCCTGCGGGCTGTCCTTCGAGGAGCCCGAGCCCCGGAACTTCTCCTTCAATTCCCCCTACGGGGCCTGCCCCGACTGCGACGGCCTCGGCACCCAATTCGAGGTGGACCCTGCCCTCGTCGTGCCCGACCCCGACAAGACCCTCGAGGAGGGCGCCCTGGCGCCGTGGATCGGGGGCCGGAGCCGGTGGTTCGACCGCATGGTGGAGGCCCTCGCCGATGCCTACGGCTTCTCCATGGACACCCCCTGGCGCAAGCTCCGCAAGAGCGACCAGAAGCTCCTCCTCCACGGCGCCGGCACCCGCCAGGTGAGCCTCCGCTACCGCAACCGCTACGGCCGCCAGCGGACCTTCACGACCCACTACGAGGGCATCGTCCCCTGGCTGACCCGGCGGCACAAGGAGTCCGACTCCGACGCCGTCCGGGACTGGGCCCAGACCTTCATGCGCGAGGTGCCCTGCTCGGCCTGTCACGGGGCCCGGCTGAAACCGGTGTCGCTGGCCGTCACCGTCGACGGCCTCAACATCCACGAGCTGTGCAGCCTGTCCATCACGGCCACCTCGGCGCGGATCGAGGGGCTCACCCTCTCCGAGCGCGACCACCTCATCGCCGACCGGGTCCTCCGGGAGGTGCGGGCCCGGCTCACCTTCCTCCTCGACGTCGGCCTCGACTACCTCTCCCTGGCCCGGGCCACCGCCACCCTCTCGGGCGGGGAGGCGCAGCGGATCCGCCTGGCCAGCCAGATCGGCTCCGGGCTCGTGGGCGTGCTGTACGTCCTCGACGAGCCCTCCATCGGGCTGCACCAGCGGGACAACCGGCGCCTGCTCGACACCCTCCTGCGCCTCCGGGACCTCGGCAACACCGTGATCGTCGTCGAGCACGACGAGGAGACCATCCGGGCCGCCGACCACGTGGTCGACATCGGGCCCGGGGCCGGGGAGCACGGCGGGGAGATCGTCTACAGCGGGCAGGTCCCCGGGCTCCTGGCCTGCCAGGCGTCGGTGACCGGCCGCTACCTCGTGGGCGACCGCGCCATCCCCGTGCCCGAGAAGCGCCGGCCCGGCTCGGGCGACGACCTCGTCGTCCGGGGCGCCCGCGAGCACAACCTCCAGGACATCGACGTCGCCTTCCCCCTCGGGTGCCTGGTGGCCGTGACCGGGGTGTCGGGCTCGGGGAAGTCCACCCTCGTGAACGACATCCTCCTCCAGTCGCTCCTGGCCAAGGTGCACCGGGCCAGGACCACCCCGGGCGGCCACGACCGG
>JAGWNV010000052.1 GCA_028872975.1 Acidobacteriota bacterium | reverse complement strand
GCGGGACGGTCCCCGACCAACCGCACGGCGGCCGGGGCGCGCCGGCGCAGGAGGGTCACCATCGGCGCGTGCGGCTTCCCGGCCACCTCCGGA
The DNA here is from genome assembly GCA_028872975.1 of Acidobacteriota bacterium. Taxonomy (GTDB): domain Bacteria; phylum Actinomycetota; class Acidimicrobiia; order Acidimicrobiales; family UBA8190; genus UBA8190. The sequence goes on along the minus strand of JAGWNV010000052.1, from coordinate 11,666 downwards.
GTGGCCTGGGCGCCGGTGGCCACCGCCGCCAGGAGCGCCCCCGACCCCGGCAGCAGGCGGTCGGGCGTCGGGTGGGTGGCGTCCTCGTTGGTGCCGATGAAGCGGGCACCCTCCCGGATGGCGGTCACCGTCTCGGACAGGAGGTCGAAGTCGAACCGGGACGACCATCCGACGACGACGGCGTCGGCGGGGGGCCGGTCCACGACGCGGACCCCCCGGGTCGCCAGCGCCTCGACCACGCCGCCTTCGGCGCACAGGAACGCCGTGGTGCCGGCCTCGAGCATCGACGCCGCCGCCTGGGCGGAGGTGACGAGGTCGTCGGGACCGGCGGGGATGCCGGCTCCGGCGAGCCGGTCGACGAGCTCGCCGACGGTGGGCGCGGAGTTGTTGGTGGCGAACACGACCCGCGTCCCGGCGTCGCGGAGCCGGGCCACGGCGTCGGCAGAGCCGGGGATGGGCTGCTCGGCGAGCCAGATCACGCCGTCGAGGTCGATCACCCACGTGGCGGTGTCGTCGCCGCCGGTGGCCGGTCCGGGCATCGGGTCATGTTGGCAGCCCCGGGGCCGGCGGGACCACCCGTCAGCGTCGGTGCCTCCCGAGGTCGCCGACCGGCCCGACCACGGCCTGCTGCTCGGGGCCCGACAGGTACGAGCGGGCGCCGTAGCGCGCCCGCAGGTCGGCGGCGAGCTCGGGCCGGCGGGCGTCGAGGAAGGCCAGGAAGTGCTCCTTCACGCCCGGCCGCAGGTGCAGGGCGAGGGGGGTGATGGAGGTGGCCCCGGCGTCGATGCAGGCGGCGGCCACCTCGGTGAGCTGCTCGGGCCGATCGGTCCACCCGGGGATGATCGGCGCGATGAGCACCCCGGTGGGGATCCCCGCCGCGTTGAGCTTGCGCACCGCCTCGACGCGCCGGCGGGGGTGGGGGGCGCCCCGCTCGGTCGCCTTCCACGCCTCCTCGTCGAGAGTGGCGATGGAGAACGCACATCGGACGTCGGTGCGCGCCGCTGCTTCGGTGAGGACGTCCACGTCGCGCAGGATGAGGGTCCCCTTGGTGAGGATCGAGAACGGGTTGGCGGCCTCGCCCAGCGCCTCGACGATGCCCCGGGTGAGGTGGTACTTGCCCTCGGCGCGCTGATAGGGGTCGGTGTTCGTCCCCATGGCGATGAGGGCACCGCCCCATTTGGGCGAACGCAGCTCGGCGCGGACCCGCTCGACGGCGTTCACCTTGACGACGATCTTGCGCTCGAAGTCGTCGTGGATGTCGAGCCCGAGGTACTCGTGGGTGGGACGGGCGAAGCAGAACTCGCAACTGTGGCTGCAACCCCGGTAGGCGTTGATCGTGAAGCGGAACCCCATGCGGGATCGGGCCGGCACGGGATTGATGAGCCGTTTGGCGTTCACGTGGAGGAACTCGAGGCCCCGGAACTCGCCCCTGCCGACGTGGCGGTCGAAGAGCTCCTCGTCTGAGAACAGCGCCGGCTGCCCGGCGCCGTCCCCGGCGAGGCGCCAGCGGAACCCCTGGTCGGTGGAGGCGGCCGTGCCCACGCCCACCATCGTAGCGAACATACGTTCGCCACGGCCGGGCGGACGGCCGCCGGGCCCGAGCAAGGAACAGGTGGTGGCGGCGTTCCTCCTCCCGGACCCCTCATGGGGCGACTTCCCGGCACCGGACCCGGGGAGCGGAGGGCGCACGACGATGACAGCCCGACGAGCCGCAGGCGGGACCAGGGCGCGCCTCGGTGGGGCGGCGGCAGCGGTCACGGTGGCCGCCCTCGTCGCCGGCACCGGCGTCGTCGGGGTCGCCCCCGCCGGAGCGGCCCCGACCTATCTGGCCGACCAGTGGGGGCTGTCGGTGATCGGCGCCCCGGCCGCCTGGCAGTACGGGACCGGCGCCGGGGTCCGTGTCGGGATCGTCGACACCGGCGTCGACGCGTCGCAGGAGGACCTCCTGGGGAAGGTCGTCGCCGCCACCACCATCCTGAGCAACCCCGGCGGCGGTTGCGCCTCGTCCGCACAGGACCCCGGCGGCACCGATGACAACGGCCATGGCACCCACGTGGCCGGCATCGCCGCCGCCGCCGGCCGCTACGGCGTCTCGGGGGTGGCCCCCGGCGCGTCGCTCGTCGTGGCCAAGGTGATGGACTGCTCGGGGTCGGGCTACATGTCGGACGTGGCGGCGGGCATCGACTGGGTGGTGGCCCACGGCGCCAAGGTCGTGAACCTGAGCATCGGCGACGCCGGGACGGGCCTCGTGGACACGAGCAATCTCACCGGCAACCCCATGGCCGGTGCCCTCCAGTCGGCCTGGCAGCGCGGCGCCATCCCGGTGGTGGCGGCCGGCAACAACAGCGGCGGGCTCCTCGGGCTGGGCGACGCCAACTTCTCGGGCGTCCCGGCCGTGGTGGTGGCGGCGACGGGGTCCCCCGCCAACGGCGAGGGGCACGTGGTCGCGTCGTACTCGAACACGGTGAACAGCGCCCAGTGGGGAGTGGCCGGCCCCGGCGGCGACCACGTGAGCCCACCCCAGGCCGGCAACGCCGGGCAGACGACACCGAGCGCGCCGGCGTGCGGGTCCTACGACCAGTACGAGGTGCTCTCCACCTACTGGACGGCGGCCGACCCGACGAGCTGTTACGCCACCGACGAGGGCACCTCGATGGCGACGCCCTTCGTCACCGGGGCCCTGGCGCTGCTCCTGGGGCGGGGCCTCGGACCCTCCCAGGCCGTCCAGACGCTGCTGCAGACCGCCGACCACAGCGTGGCTTGCGGGTCGCGCTGCTCGGGCCTCGTCGATGTCGGTGCGGCCATGCAGGCGGCCGCCGGACAGGCCGCCGCCACGGCCCCGTCCGCCGCCGGCCGTCCCCCGCCGGTGCCGTCGGGGGCGCCGTCGCCGGCGCCGGGGCCGTCCCCGGCCCCCTCCCCCACCTCGACGACGACGCCGCCGACCCCGGCCACTGCCGGTCCCTCGGCCCGTGCCTCCGCCGTCGGCGCCCACCGCCACGCCCGGGGCTCGGGCAGCGGCGACTGGTGGATCGTCCTCCCCCTCCTCGTGGGGCTGGCAGCTCCCGCCGGCGCCGCCCTGGCGCGACGGCGCCGGTCGGCGCTTCGGCACCCGGGGGGCACCGTCCCACCGGCCCCCGCCACTCCCTGACGCCGGCGTCAGGCTCCGCAAGGAGGCCGAGCCGGCGGTGTTCCCGTGACGGACGAGCTCGGGCGGGCGCCGCGCCGGGCAGGCCCACGGCGGGGAGCCGGGAGGTGGACGGGTGGGCGAAGTCGGCGGAGCGACGGGCCGCGTCACTGTGTCCCGTCGGGCCTTCCTCGCCGCCGCTGCCGCCGCCGGGGCCCTGGCGGCGCTCCCGCTGCGGGGCGCCACGAGCGAGCTCGCCTCCCTCGTCGCCGGCACCGGGGCCGCCGGGGGCCCCGAGCCGCTTCCCGGCGGGCCCTTCTTCCTCGTCCGTGACTACGTCCCGCCCGGCGCCACGACCGCATGCGACCTGTACGCCACCACCGCCGCCGTGTGCGCCCGGGTCGTCCCCACCGACGGTCTCGGCCCGGGCGCCGACGAGGCCGGGGCAGTCAACTACGTCGACCTCTTTCTCTCCGCCTTCGACGCTGCGCTGATCGGCTCGGGCCTGGCCGACCACAGCCCCATCTACGTCCACGGCCGCAACAGCGGCCGGTGGCCCTACGCCGTCCACACCGGCCCCGGCGCCGGCGGCCCGGCGACGACCTTCCCGGCCGACGACTTCGAGACCCTCGCCGGCACCCAGGTGCAGACCCTGGAGTTCCTGGGTCTCACCCCCCTCCAGGCCGTGGCCTGGTACGCCCGGATCCACGGCGGGCCGCCGCCGGCGGGCGCTCCCTCCTGGCCGGCCACCCCCTGGCCGTCGTGGACCTCGGCCAGCTGGGCCGCACAGGTCACCTCGACCCAGGGCGTCACCGGGAGCCCGCCCACCGTTCCCGGCGCCGAGAACCTCCGCCAGCTCTACCTCGAGGGCCTGGTGGCCTTCGACGACTGGTCGCGCCAGAACTTCGAGACGCCCTTCGCCCAGGCGACCGCCGCCGAGCAGGAGGCGCTCGTGGCCCTGGCCACCGACCCCCTCCTGGGCGCGGCGTCGCAGAACGGGCTTCCCGGCCTGCCGGCGCCCCTGCCGGATCCGGTGCCCCCACCGGCGGCGGCGGCCCTCGCACCGGTCACCGTGCTGCACGCCATCCAGGGCAGCTACGGGCTGCCCGAATACGGCGGACGGTCCGACAAGGTGCTCGGCGGCCAGGCCACCTGGGCGTCGATCGGCTTCGACGGCGACACCATGCCGCTCGGCAACAGCGTCTACGTCGCCGACATCGGCGAGAATCAGCCGGCCGAGCCCGACAACCAGTTCTCCAACGACGGCTTCGGCTTCCCGCCCATCTACTCGCCGTCGGGCGCCTACGTCGAGTACCGGCCCGTCTCCCACCCGGCCGCCGACGCGGCGCACACCGTGGCCCCGGTCACGGCCTTCCAGGATCTCGTCGCCGCCCTGGAGCGAGCCGGGTTCGACGTCACGGTGATCGGCGGGTGAGGCGGCGGTGACGAGCCCAGTGGGCACCGCCATCGTCGTGGGCAGCGGCGCCTCGGGCGGGATGGTGGCCCGCGTCCTGTCGCGCGCCGGCTACCAGGTCACCATCCTGGAGAAGGGGGCCAATTACTTCGACTTCTCCCAGGTGCAGCCGAGCCAGCCAGACCCGGCGGCGGTGCGCAACACCTTCGCCAACGACGAGATCGGCTACGAGGCCCGGACCCCGCCCATCGGCCAGGACACCCTGCTCGAGCCCCGGAGCTTCCGGGTGGCCGGGGCGAGCGCGGCGCGCGAGTTCGTCGGCGACGTGAACACCCTCCCCACCACCGTGGGCGGGGGCACCACCCACTACGACGCCAAGGCCCGGCGGTTCCGGGAGATCGACTTCGTCACCAACACCGCGTTCGCCCGCGCCGCGGGGACCGACCCCGCACAGCCCGCCATCGCGGGGACGACCTATGCCGACTGGCCCGTGCAGTACCGCCACCTCGAGGCCTTCTACGCCGTCTCCGAGGAGATCGTCGGCGTCCAAGGCCCGGCCAGCGGCTCCCCGGGTGGAGCCGTCAGGAACCCGAACCCCTACGAGTCGCCGCGGTCGACGCCCTACGCCATGCCGCCCGGCGTCGGCCAGCTGAACAGCCTCCTCGCCTACTGGGCGGCGACGTCGATGGGCTACGGCGCGGCGGCGGTCCCGACCTCGATCGCCTCGCGTCCCTACCGGGGCCGGCCCGCCTGCAACGACTGCGCCCACTGCCTCGACTTCGGCTGCCCCTCGAACGCCAAGGGCGGCGGCATCTGGCAGGTCTTCGACGCCCTGTACCCCACGACCAAGGGGAGCCTGCCCGCCACCCTCGTGGCCAACGCCAACGTCACCCACATCGACGTGGCGCCCAACCCCTCCACCGGGCGGTATCTGGCCACCGGCGTCCGATACGTCGACACCACGACGGGCATCGCCGGACACCTCACCGCCGACGTCGTGGTGCTGGCCAACACCCCCATCGAAGCCACCCGGCTGTCGCTGTCGAGCGGGATCGTACCGGGAGGCGCCTACGAGCCGAGCGGGCTGCTCGGGAGGAATCTCACCTTCCACCTCCAGACCAACGCCCTGGCGGTGATGGACCAGGAGATCCACTCCTTCCGGGGACGGACCTCCACCCACACCCTCGACGCATTCGCCGGCTCGGGGCCGGCCCTGGCCGACTTCGACCCCACGATCCCCCGCGCCGGCATCCTCGAGATGGGTGGCAACCTGAACCCCGTCCAGGCCGCCACCGAAGTGGCCGCCTTCATGCACGGCTCGGCGCTCAAGAGCTACATGTCGCTCGGCCCCTTCACCAAGCGCCTCCTCGCTTTCACCCTCCAGGGCGAGGACATGCCCCAGGCCACGAACCTCGTCGACCTCGATCCGTCCGTGGTCGACGTCTTCGGCATCCCGGTACCGCGGGTCACCTACAAGAACCATCCCTACGAGCTGGCCGCCGCCGCCCACTACGCGCCGAAGCTGGTCGAGCTGCTCGAGGCCGTCGGCAACCCGGGGACGCCCTATCCCGCCATCCATCCCCTCTTCGCCGCCACCATCGAGACGACGCTGCCGGCCGCCCTGCCGGGGCAGGTCGACCAGACCACCTCGCCGGTGACGGGCCCGACGCCGTTCACGAACGTGCCGGCCAGCCGCCACATCATGGGCACCCACCGGCTCGCCCTCACGCCCGAAGGCGGACCCTGCGACCCCTTCGGCCGCTACTGGCGTTTCGACAACCTCTTCCACGCCGGAGGGGGCCTGTTCGTGACGGCGCCGGGCTTCAACGTGACGCTCACCATGTGGGCGCTGTCGTACTGGGTGGCGGCCGCCATCGTCGCCACCGGCACCGGCCAGCGCGGCTCGGGGTTCCCCATGGCCTACAAGACGGGCTACCGCCAGGCCGACGTGGACGCCAGCTGGCCCGCGCTCATGGGCGTGCTCGGGCGCCTGGACCCCGACACGATGGTCGGCCACCTGGCCAACACCGGGACCTATCCCTCCGCCACGGTGGGCTGGATGACCTGAGCGCCCCGGGGCGCCACAACGGGAGAGGGGCCGGCAGCGGGAAGTTCAGGGAGGCCGGCGCTCGGGGCCGGCACGCCGGCCACCCGAGCGGGTGACCGGCGGCCTCCCCGGTCGCCACCTACGAGCCGCGCCACCTGGTCGCCCAGAGAACCCCCGGGGCGCGGTGACCTTGCGGTCGGTTGTCCAGCCTTCGTCGCCGCCGGCGTCGCCAGGCGAACGGGGTCCCTAGCATCGTCCCCGTGGACGACGAGGCCGGCTCCCATCCTCCAGGCCGCGCCGGGGGCGGGCTGCTCGTCGTCCACCACTCCCGCACCGGCGGGACCTGGGCGCTCACCGAAGCGGCCGTGGCGGCGGCGACAGACGCCGTGGACGGGGCCCTCGCCGTCGAGGTGGTCGGCGCCTTCGACGCCGGCCCGCAAGAGGTGATGCAGTCGAAGGGCCTCCTCCTCGCCACCCCAGCGCGCTTCGGGTACATGTCAGGGGCGCTCAAGGACTTCTTCGAGCGCATCTACCACCCGTGCCTCGACGAGACCCGCGGGTTGCCCTATGCGCTCGTGGTGAAAGGCGACACCGACACGAGCGGCGCGGTGTCGAGCGTGGCCAGGATCGCCACGGGGCTGGCCTGGCGCCGGGTGCTGGCCCCGCTCGAGGTGGTCGGGACGGTGGGCGAGGCAGACCGCCTGGCCGCCGCCGAGCTCGGCGCCACGCTCGCCGCCGGGCTCGAGGCGGGGGTCTTCTGAACGCCCTGTCCCGGAGACGCCCCGGCCCCGGCCCGTCGGCGACGGGCGGGGTGCTCAGACGACGCTGGGGACCCGAGGCTCGAGGCCGGCGGCCCGGTAGACGGCGTCGATGACGGCCATGTTGGCGACGGCGTCGTCCACGCCGGTGACGGGCGCCACGCCTCGCAGCACGGCGTCGGCGAAGGCCTCGAGCTGGAACTCGTAGGTGGGCCGCCGGACGCTGCGCTCCACCCGCCGACAGCCACCGGTGCGCACCGAGACCCGGTGGAACACCTGGGGCGCCAGCGGGTTGAGGACGCGGATCACCCCGGCGTCGCCCGCCACCGTGAACCCGGCGTCGAGGAGGTGGGTCGACCGCATCGAGCAGGTGGTCCGGCCCGTGGCACCACCGGGCAGGTCGTAGGTGGCCTGGAGGAACCGGTCCACGCCGGGGCGGGCGAGGCGCGCCCTGGCAGCGGTCACGGTGGGCTCGACGCCGGCGAGGTGGCGCAGCATGTGGACCGTGTAGCAGCCGGCGTCCATGAGCGCCCCGCCCGCCAACCCGAGGTCCCAGCGGATGTCCCCGCGCCGCAGCAGCGGGAAGCAGAGCCTCGTGTCCACGTGGCGGACGGTGCCGACGGCGCCCTCCTCGAGGAGGTGGCGGACCCGGGCGAAGAGGGGGTGGTAGCGATAGTGGAAGGCCTCCATCACGACGAGACCGGGTGTCCTGGCAGCGGCCTGCTGGACGGCCATCGCCTCGTCGACGTTGGCGGTGAAGGGCTTCTCGCACAGCACATGCTTGCCGGCGGCGAGGGCGGCCGTCGTCCAGGCCCCGTGGAGGCCGTTGGGCAGGGGGATGTAGACGGCGTCGAGGTCGGGGTCCTCGACGAGGCTCCGGTAGTCGGGCAGGACCCTCGGGATGCCGTGGCGGCCGGCGAACGCCTCGGCGCGGGCCCGGTCCCGTGCCGCCACGGCGGTGACGACCACGTCGGGCACGGCCCGGGCGGGGCGGACGACGGCGGCGGGGGCGATGCGGGCGGCACCGAGGACGCCCATGCGGATGGCCGGCACCGGCCCACGCTACGCCGAACGCCGTACACTCGGCCCATGGAGCGATTGGGCGGAATCGACGCGGCCTTCTTGTACTTCGAGACCCCGAGCATGCACATGCACGTGTGCGGCCTGCTCGTCCTCGACACCTCCACCATGGCCGGTGGCTACCGGTTCGACCGCATCCGGCAGATGTTCCTCGAGCGTCATCCGCTCATGCCGGCCATGACCCGCAAGCTCGTGGTGCCCCCCTTCAACCTGGGCCGCCCCTCGTGGGTGACCGACCCCGACTTCGACATCGACTACCACCTGCGCCGCATCGCCGTGCCCTCTCCGGGGGGTCCCAGGGAGCTGGCCGACGTGGCCGGCGCCATCGCCAGCCGGCCCCTCGACCGCGCCCGGCCTCTGTGGGAGATGTGGGTGGTCGAGGGTCTCGCCGACGGCAACGTGGCGATCTTCGCCAAGATGCACCACGCCACCATCGACGGCATCACCGGCGCCAACCTGATGATGCACCTGTTCGACCTCGAGGCCCGCCCGGCGGCACCGCCGGAGATCCCCGAGGCACCGGCGGCCGAGCGCATCCCCGGCGAGCTCGAGCTGTTCGGCCGAGGGGCCCTGGAGACGATTGTCCGGCCCCTCGACATGGCCCGGCTGGTGCCGGGCACGGTGGTCCGCCTGGCCGGGACCCTCCTGAGCGCCGGCCGCCGGCGCGGCCAGCGGGTGGCGGCCCCCTTCACGGCGCCCCGGACGTCGTTCAACGCCGCCATCACGCCCCATCGGACCATCGCCTTCACCGAGGTCTCGCTCGAAGCCGTGAAGGAGGTGAAAGACGCCTTCGGTTGCAAGGTGAACGACGTGGTCACGGCGCTGGTGAGCGGCGCCCTGCGCCGGTATCTCGCCGAGGGGGACGAGCTACCCGACAAGTCCCTCATCGCCGCCGTGCCGGTGTCGGTGCACGACCAGACGGCCGACGCCGAGGGCACGACCAAGCTGTCGGTGATGTTCTCGAGCCTCCTCACCGACATCGAGGACCCTGTGGAGCGGCTGCGGGCCATCGCCGAGAGCAACGCCGAGGCCAAGGACCTCTACAACATGGTGGGGGCGGAGACCCTCATGCAGTGGGCGGAGCACGCCGCGCCGAACACGTTCTCGTTGGCCGCCCGCCTGTACTCGAGCCTCCGGCTGTCGGAGCGCCATCCGGTGCTCCACAACATGATCATCTCCAACGTCCCGGGTCCGCCCATCCCCCTGTACATGGCCGGCGCCCGGCTGCTCGGCCTCTTCCCCCTCGGGCCCATCATGGACGGCGCCGGGCTGAACGTGACCGTGCTGTCCAACGAGGACCGCATCGGCTTCGGCCTCATCGCCTGCCGGGAGCTCGTGCCGCGGCTGTGGGACCTCGCCGAGGCGCTCCCCCACGCGCTCGACGAGCTCGTCAGGGCCGCCGGCGGGGGGGACGCGGGCGACAACGGGGCTCGCAGCCGGCCGGCGCCGCGCCGACGGGCACCTCAGGGGGCGGCGCGGAGCAGCCCGGCCGCCTCCAGCGAGTCGGTGACGAACCGGCGGACGGCCCCCGACCAGTAGAACCCCACGTGGCCGCCTTCGTAGGTGGCCAGTCGGGGCCGGCCCCAGTGCATCCAGAGCCGGTGGGCGTGGCCGAAGGTAGCCATGCGGTCGCCGAGGCCGGCGAAGATGAACCGCCCGTCGGGGGGCACCAGGCAGTCGAGGGCGAGGGGCGACACCACCTTGTGCACGGCGTCGGCAGGGGCGCCCAGGACGGCGTGGTGCTCGGCGCGCCGGGCGATGGCGGGCGGGCTGTGGCGGCGGTAGAGGTCGGGGAGGTCGACCACCGGGATGCCGGCGATCACGCAGTCGAGCCCGGGTTCGATGCCGGCCACGAGGGACACCACGTGGCCCCCGAGGGAGTGGCCCATGACGCCCACCTTCTCGGCCCCCTCCTCCCGGCGAAGCCAGGCGACGAGCCGGCGGGTGTCCCAGGCCGCCTGGGCGATGCCGTGCATGGAGTCGACGAGGTCGATGGACATGAAGCCCTCCCCGAGGGCCCGGCCCGCGGAGCGCTTCCCGTGCATGGGAAGGACGACGACGGCCACGTTGAGCCCGGCTCGGACGAGCTGGGAGGCCCGGAAGGCGTTCAGGTCGAGCAGGGGGTTCGACCCCATCCCGAAGCCGTGCACGCAGACGACCCAGGAGCGGCTCCCGGCCCGGGCGCGGGCGATCCAGGCGTGGGCCGTCCGGTTGGCGGTGTAGGAGAGCCACCGGTCCCTTCCCGGTTCACCGGGACGGGGCTCCCAGGCGCTCGGGAAGGCGAGGTGCTCGTAGCGCATCCCCGGCACCTGGCCGTGACGGTGCACGACGAGGTCCGGCGCGGCCGGCGTCCCGTGGTAGCCGGCGGGGTCGTCGAGCCATCCGCCCGCCTCGAGCACGGCCCGGGCCTCGGCGAGGTCCCGGGCCGCGGTCTCGTAGTCCCCGGCCCGGGGCAGCAGACGGGGATGGCGGAAGGCGGCGATCATGACCTCGTCGAGGAGCACCTGGGCGGCCAGGCCGGGCGAGGGTCGCACCGGGACGACGGTCTCGTCGAGGGCGCCGGCCGCCGTGCGGGCGTTGGCCCGCGTCAGGAAGGCGGCGGTGCGGGGCGCGGCCTGGAGGATGCCCCGGGGGCGCGGATCGCTCGCCACCTGCCGGGCCACGCGCCAGACGCTGCTCACGAAGCCGGGGACCCCCGACGGTGGCCCGGGCGGCTCGGGCGGCGCAGCGACGCTCACGGCGTCGATCCTACGAGGCCCGTCGGGTCGGCCCCGACCACGGACGCCGACGCCATGTGCCCGGAAGACCCACCGGCCATGCCGGGTACCGTGGCGACATGCGCTTCGCCATCAAGACCGCGCCGCAGCACACGACGTGGGACGCCATGCTGGCGGTGTTCCGTGCCGCCGACGACATCGAGCTGTTCGAGTCCGGTTGGACCTTCGACCACTTCTACCCGATCTTCTCCGACTCCTCGGGCCCGTGCCTCGAGGGCTGGATCACCCTGAGCGCGCTGGCCCAGGCCACCCGCCGGCTCCGGCTCGGCGTTCTCGTCACCGGCATCCACTACCGGCACCCCGCCGTCCTCGCCAACATGGCCGCCACCCTCGACCACGTCTCGGGCGGCCGCCTCGAGCTCGGCATCGGGGCGGGCTGGAACGAGGAGGAGTCCGGCGACTACGGGATCGCTCTGGGCACCCCCCGGGAACGCAGCGACCGGCTGGAGGAGGCCTGCGAGGTGCT
>JAGWNV010000051.1 GCA_028872975.1 Acidobacteriota bacterium | reverse complement strand
CACCCGCATCCCTCGGAGCCCGGAGCCGGCCGGCTCCGCCGTCGCCTCCCGGGCCCGGCGGGCCCCGAGGGCTCCCTCAAGGAGCGCCCGCCGGTTGGTCCGGCCCACCACGACGAGGTCGGTGGCCACGCCGGCGGCGGCGGCGGCGAACCGGCCGTTCTCCTCCCGCTGGCGGGTGCCGAGCTCGACCATGCCGGGGGTGACCACCACCCGGCGCCCACCGGGGGGCGCCAGACGGGCCAGGGCGGCCAGCCCGGCCCGGGCCCCCTCGGGGTTGGCGTTGTAGGTGTCGTCGAGGACGAGGCACCGTCCCGACGCCGTCGGCGCCGGCTCGAGCCGGTGGGGGGCCGTCGGCACCGTCGGCAGCCGGCCGGCGAGGACCTCGCTTCCCACCCCGAGCTCCAAGGCGACGGCCAGGGCACAGCCCACGTTGGTGGGCCTGGCGTCGAGGGAGATCTCGGCCAGCTTCTCCCCCCGTACCCAGACCCGGAGCCCGGCCGGGGTGTCCTCGACGCAGACGTCGGCGGTCTGGTCCCGGGCCGACACCCGCCAGACCCGCTTGCCGTCGAGCTCGGCCCGGTCGGCCAGGGCGGCGAGGCGGTGGTCGTCGGTGACGAGGACCACCGTGGAGGCCGGCACCAGGATCTCCGACTTGGCCTCCGCGATGGCCTCCTCGGAGCCGAACCGCTCGAGGTGCACGGGGCCGATGGCGGTGATGACCGACACCTCGGGCCGCATCCAGCCGACGAGCTCGGCGATCTCCCCCCGTCGATAGGTGCCCATCTCGGCCACGAGGACGTCGGTGGCGTCGGCCAGGTGCTCGTTCACGGTCCTGGCCAGGCCGGCCCGGTTGTTGAAGCTGGCCGGGCTGGCCACCACCGACATGGACCCCGACAGGAGATGGGCGACGTACCCCTTCGTGCTCGTCTTGCCGTAGGAGCCGGTGATGGCCACCACCCGGGGCCGGACCCGCCCCAGCCGGTCGGCGGCCCGCCGGACGTGGCGGCCGGCCAGCCGCCGCTCGAGGGGACCGGTGAGGGCGCAGGCCACGTCCACGAAGGCGGGGACCGCCAGCGCCGCGGCGGCGGCCACGACGGGGCCGACCCCGCCGAGGACGCCCCCGGCCAGGGCGGCGACCTGGAGGACGGCCCAGACCACGGCCAGGGTCTTGAGCCGCCTGGTCCAGGCGAGCGGCGCCGTGCGGCCCCGGACCCCGAGGCCGAGGGGCCCGGCCGCCACCACGACGGCGGTGGCGAAGGCCGCCCCTGGCCACCGCGAGGCGAGGACGAGCCCCACCGCCGCCGCCGCGACGAGGAGGAGGTTCTCGGCGGAGGAGGCCCACCACCGCAGGGCGAACCGGGAGGCGGCGTCGGCCAGGTAGTGCTCGCGTTGGGCCACCCGGAGCCACCGGAGCCCGGCCAGGGCGCTCGCCCCGCCGCAAGCGCCGACGGCCACGCCGCTCAACAGGTGCCCACCGGCCATGTCGTCCCAGGGTAGCGGCGGGTCGCCACGACCCCTCCGGGCCCGGCGGTCAGCCGGGGACCAGGGCCAACGCTCGGTCGACGGCGGCCCGCAGGGCCCCGGGCACGGTCCTCGGCGTGAGGTGGCCGGCCCCCTCGCACCGACTGAGGCGCGCCTGGGGGACCATCCCGGCCACCGCCTCGGCCACGGCCAGGGGCGCTTCGGCGTCGTCGTCCGCCCACACCAGCTCGACCGGGCAGCGGAGGGCCGACAGGGCCGCCTCGTAGCGCTCCCCCACCACCCGGACGAGCACCTCCCGCATCACGCCCTCGGCCTGGCGGTAGTCGGGAGACCCGTACCGCTGGCGCGCCGTCTCGAGCCGTGCCTCGCCGACGAGGCCGTACCGCCGGAGGGTCCGCACCGCCCGGTAGCCGGCCGGCGGCCGCCGCCGACCGCCGGGCTTCGGCACGAGGGGCACCCCGGTGAGCACCAGGGCTCCCACCAGCTCGGGACGGGCGGCAGCCAGGGCCACGGCCACCCGCCCCCCGAAGCTGTGGCCGAGGACGACCGCCGGGGAGCGGACGTCGCCGGCGGTGCCCCCCGGGCCCTCGAAGAGCGCCAGGAGGGCCTCGGCGTACTCGGCCGTCCCCCAGGCCCCCGGCGGCGGCGGGGTGGCGCCGAAGCCGGGGAGGTCGGGGGCCACCGTGTCGACGACCCCGCCCTCGGCCGCCGGGCCGACGACGCCGGCGAAGTCGCCGTGGGACCGGGCCCAGCCGTGGAGGGCGAGGACCCGGGCCGGGGCCTGGCCCCAGGCCTCGCCGAAGAGGGCCCCACCGGCGAGCGACCGCAGCACGACCGCCCAGGGTACCGGGGGCCCGTGGGCCGGCTTCGCCCATCCCCCGCCGCGTCACACCCTCTCGGTACGGTCGCCGCCGTGTCCCCCGCCGCGGCCGAGGTGTGCCCCCCGGCGGTCCCCGAGGCCCTCCTCGCCGGCCTGAGCGAGCGGCAGCGGGCCGCGGTGACGAGCGACGCCCCCCTCCTCTGCGTCGTCGCCGGGGCCGGTTCGGGCAAGACCACCGTGCTCACCCGCCGGGTCGCCTGGCGCGTCCACGGCGGGTCGGCAGCCCCCGACCACACCCTCGTCGTGACCTTCACCCGGAAGGCCGCTCACGAGCTGCGGGTGCGGCTCCGCCGCCTCGGTGTCGAGGGGGTCACGGCGTCGACCATCCACGCCGCCGCCTACGCGGAACTCCGCCGCCACTGGGCGGACACCGGTGCCCGGCCCCCCGCGCTCCTCCACGACCCCCAGCCGGTCCTGCGCCGCCTCCTCGCCGAGACCTCCTCCGACGGCGAGGTCGACCGGGCCCTGCTGCGGGCGCTCGCCACGGAGCTCTCCTGGTCCCGGGCCCGGCTGGTGGCGCCGGGGGACTACCCGTCCGCCGCCGCCGAGGCCCGCCGGCACGGCGGCACCATGGCGGCGGCCCGCGTGGCCGACCTGCTGGCGCGCTACGAGGAGGAGAAGCGCCGGCGAGGCGTCGTCGACCTCGACGACCTCCTCGCTCGTGCCGCCGAGCTGCTCGAGTCGTCGGGCGCTGCCGCCGAGGCGGCCCGCTGGCGGGTCCGCCATCTCTTCGTCGACGAGTTCCAGGACGTGAACCCGGCGCAGTGGCGGCTGCTCGAGGCCTGGCGCGCCGGCCGTCCCGACCTCTGCGTGGTCGGCGACCCCCGTCAGGCCATCTACGCGTGGAACGGCTCGGACCCCACACTCCTGCATCGGCTGCCGGCGCTGGTCCCGGGCACGGCCGTCCTCGAGCTCGACGCCAACCACCGGTCCACGCCCCAGATCGTGGCGGCCGCCACCGCCGGGCTCCGACAGGGGGGCGACGGGGGCGAAGACGGCGCCCGCGCCGAGGTACCGTCGGGGCCGCCGGTGGTGTCCGACGACGGGCCACCGCCGGTGCTCGGCGGATTCGAGGACGAGGTGGCCGAGGCCGCCGCGCTGTGCCGGTGGCTGCGCGGCGTCCGGCGCCCCGGTCAGCCCTGGCGCCACCTCGCCGTCCTGGCGCGGACCCACGCCCGGCTCGAGCCGGTCGCCGATGCTCTGGGCGCAGCCGGCATCCCGGTCCGGCGACCGGGCACCCGGGGACGGACCGAAGGCGTCGACGAGCTCCTCGGGCGGCTGCGGCGCCTGCCCCGGGACCAGGGGGTCCGGCCCGGGCTCGTGGACCTCGCCGCCGAAGAGGTGGCCGACACCGAAGGGGCGCTGGCGCTGTTCACCCAGCTCGCCGAGGACTGCGCGGCCGACGTCCCGAGCCCCTCCGTCGGGGCCTTCCTGGACTGGCTGGCGGCGAGCCGGATGGCGCAGCTCGAGGAGGGCGGCCGCGACGGCGTCGAGCTCGCCACCTTCCACCGGGCCAAGGGGCTCCAGTGGCCGGCCGTCGCCGTCGTGGGTCTCGAGGCCGGGACCGTCCCCATCGCCTTCGCCACCACCGCCGGCGCCCTGGCCGAGGAGCGGCGCCTTCTCTACGTCGCCCTCAGTCGCGCCGAGCGCCATCTGTGGTGCTCCTGGGCGACCCGGTCGGCTGCCACCCCCGACCGGCTCCGGACCCCCTCGCCCTATCTCGAGGGGATCCGGTCCGCCGGGGCGGAGTCCGAGCCCCTCGATCCCGGCCGGGCCCTCGGGCGGCTCGCCGACCTGCGGGACCGCCTGGCCGCCGCCGGCCGCGCCTCGTAGCCCCGGCGTCGATCAGTCGTCGAGGTCGACGAAGACCGGCGCGTGGTCCGAGGGCTGGCGGCCCTTGCGGGCGTTGCGGTCGATGAGGGCGTAGCGACAGCGGTCGGCCAGCGGCTTGCTCACGAGGAGCAGGTCGATGCGCATGCCCTTGTGCTTGTGGAAGTTTCCGGCCCGGTAGTCCCACCAGGAGTAGAGCTGATCCTGGTCGTAGAGGAGCCGGAAGGCGTCGGCGAGCCCCCACTGCTCGATGGCACCCAGGGCGGCCCGCTCGGGCTCGGTCACATGGGTGGCCCCGCTCACCTCGGCCGGGTCCCAGACGTCGCGGTCGTCGGGCGCCACGTTGAAGTCGCCGGCCACCACGACGGGGTCGGCGGGACGACAGGTGCGGTCGAGGAACGCCCGCAGCTCCGCCAGCCAGGCGAGCTTGGCCTCGTAGTGCTCGCTCCCCACGGCCCGGCCGTTGGGCACGTAGACGCTGTGCACCCTGACCCCGCCGCATGTGGCGGCCACCAACCGGGCTCCTTGCTCGTCGGCCCCGGTGCCGAAGCCCCGCTGGACGTCCTCGGCGCCGACCCGGCTGGCGATGGCCACCCCGTTCCACCGGCCTTCGCCGTTGCTCACGGTCTCGTAGCCGAGAGCGGAGAGGGGCAGGGAGGGGAAGGCGCCGTCGGAGACCTTCGTCTCCTGCATGCACAGGACGTCGGGCCGGGCGTACTCGAGCCACTCCTCGACCCGGGCGAGCCGGGCCGTCAGGGAGTTGACGTTCCAGGTGGCGATCCGCATGCGTGCTCCTCCTCCCCCTCCACTCTGCCCCCGGCGTTTCCTCGCCCGCTCCGCGGCCCCCGGTTCGCTCGTCAGCCGTCGACGATGACGAACAGCAGGTCGGCTTCGCAGGCGGTGGCGCCCCCCACGCTGGCCCGGCCCCGGCCGGTGCCCGACCGGGCCGACAGCCGGCCGAGTTCCACCTCGAGGTCGAGGACCTCGCCCGGCACGACCTGCCTCCGGAACCGGGCCCGGTCGAGGCCGCCGAAGAGGGGCAGCTGGCCCGCGTACCGGCCGTCGGCCAGGACGGCGGCGCCGCCCAGCTGGGCGAGGGACTCCACCATGAGCACCCCGGGCAGAGTCGGCCGGCCCGGGAAGTGGCCACCGAAGAAGGCCTCGTCACCGGTGAGGTGCCACCGGCCCGTGGCCCGCTGGCCGGGCTCCAGGTCGACGATCTCGTCGAGGAGGAGGAAGGGCGGCCGGTGCGGCAGGAGGTCCTCGGGCCGCGGCACGAGGGTCGAGACTAACCGGCCGACCCCCGGGGCCGGGACGGCTCAGGCGGCGGCGAGGGAGGACAGCTGCCGTTCGTAGACGACGGCGATCAAGGTGTAGCTGGCGCTCTCGCCCCCGCCCGTCGAGGTCCCACCGGGCAGGGACATGGGGACGTAGTGGGCGGTGAAGAGGTTGGTGGCGTTGATCGTGCCGCCGTAGACCTGGCCGTAGCCCGTCGAGTTGTTGCTGATGGTGAGGGTGCAGGGGGTGTAGTCGAGGACGTCGAGGGTCGAGGCGAACGAGGTGTTGTTGGAGAAGGTGATCCCCGGTTGCCCGCTGCTGCAGGTCGTCGCCGTGGAGTCCACGATGCTCGGCACGAGGAGGAACAGCTGGCGGACCGCCGAGCTCGTCGACTGCCAGGTGGTGTTGTTCGACATGGAGAAGCCGCCCGTCGAGAAGATGGCGAGGTTCTGGTTGAGGCTGATCGAGGAGTGACCCGACCAGCTCAGCGCGCAGGTCGTGGTGATGAGGGTCGGAGCTGTCGCCGCCGACATGTTGGCGATGTCCTGGTAGACCCCGCTCGCCGCGCAGTTGTCGTCGTTCAGGATCTGCTTGGTGTAGCCCGCCCCGGTCCAGTCCGCCTCCTGGGCGGCGGTGTCGGGCCAGTAGACCGTGGGAAAGGTCTCGCTCGTCTGGACCACCTGGCTGGAGAGGGCCGAGTCGTTGGGCACGACGCTGTGGCCGACGGTGGCCGCCCCGCCCACGGTGATGGAGCAGTAGGCGTAGGCCGACTGGGCGACAGAGGCGTTGTCGGTCATGGTGATGTTGCCCTGGGTCGACGGAGAGGAACAGCCGGCACTGCCCGTCGAGACGGCGTTGCCGCCGATGGTGGTGTGGTTGGCCAGGGAGATGTTCCCCACCGTCGTGACGCTCCCCTCGACGGTGCAGTTGTTGGTCCCGGTGAAGCTCCCGGCGGCGGAGACGTTGCCCTGGACGAGGAAGCCGTTGCCGCAGACGACGTTCCCGTTCGTGTAGAGGTTCCCGTCGTCGCCGTTGTGGCCGTAGATGGTCGGGTTGTTGGACCCCGTCATCGACAGGTTGGAGAAGATGGCCTGGTCGAACACCGACCCGGTCGTCGTCCCCGGGGTGATCTTGACGAGGGCCTCCATGTACTGGCTCGTGGCCTGGGCCGTGCCGGTGCCCGTCGTCCCCGTGGAGACGACGCTGGCCGCCTGGGCCGAGGTCAGGTCGCCGCCGGCGGCCGGGCAGGTGAGGGTCCCGGTCGTGACCGGGAAGGTGGCGTAGTAGGTGATGGAGACGCTGTAGGACGACTTGGCCGGCGACGTCGAGAGGCTCTCGGAGAGCACCCCCGTCCCGCACGGGAGGGCGTTGGCGGTCGAGGAGCTCTGGATGGACTGGTAGGCCCGGTCGAGGCCTCCTTCGGCGGCGTCGAGGGCCATGGCCTGGATCCGCCGAAGCGACGCCTCGGACTGGTTCTTGCTCGCCATCTGGAAGGCGAGGAGCCCGGTGAGGAACAGCACCGCGCTCACGGCCAGGGCCATGGCCAGAGCGACGAGGCCCTGCTCGTCCCCGCACCGCTGCCTCGGTGCCTCCACGGCAACCCTGCGAAGAGGTCCCCCGGTCATGGTGTCGGGACCGGGTAGCAGTCGTTGGTGCTGGCAGGGAAGTACTCGGCGTCCCGGGCGGCGATCGAGGTCTCGATGGTGATCGGGGTCACGAACTTGTCGTTGGCCGACCCGTAGAGGACGACGTTCACGAGCCGGCTGTTGGTCCCGCCGTAGTTGGCCGAGTAGTTGAGGGCGAAGGGGACGACGGAGGAGGCGTTGTCGACGTTCGTGGCGAGGGTCGACCACGGACGGATGCCGCCGGTCCCGTCGAGGGACCAGGACGGGTCCCAGGTGCGGGTCTGGAGCTCCCCGCCCGAGGTGGCGTCGAGGAGGCGCCACTGGACGCATTCGTTGATCCCGTTGAGTTCCGTGTAGATCCGCAGGGACCATCCTGCGGGGATCTTGGTCCCGTCAGTGTTCTTCCCGGCGTAGTTCTGCCCGCTCCTCGAACCGCTGTGATAGATCTCGTTGACCGGGTCGTAGATGACGTTGGCAGAGACGATCTCCTGACGGAGCTCGGTCAGGGCGATGACCGCCTGGGTGCTGGCTTGGCCCTTGCTCACCGCCTGGGTCTCGACGTTTACCGCCGAGGTGGCGGCCCGCATGCCGGTGATGAGGACGACCATCATCACCCCCATGGCCAGGGTGACCTCGATCATGGTGAACCCGCCTTCGGACCGGGTCGGCCTCACGGCGCCTCCTGGTAGGAGGTGCCGGCCGAGACCTGGCCGAGGTTCAGCTGGATCTCGAGATCGGCGAGCGTGGTTCCCCCCTGGCTGACGACGTAGACGATGTCGGCCTGCACGAGGGAGGGCACGGTGGCGTTGGCGGTGCAGACCGTCGAGCACGGCAGGGATCCCGATGTCGCCTTCGAGGTGGGGACGAGCTGCACGGTGGGGGTCATGGTCACGGTGACGGCCCCGCCGGCGACGGTGCCGTCGGTGACGGCCACCGTCGGGAGGGTGGGCGCCGTGGGAGCGGTGGAGGTCCAGTTGACGCTCTGGGCGCTGTAGCCCGTGCCGTTCCAGTAGCAGAGGGTCGGCGTGGCCGACGACCCGGCGACCGGCACGCTCACGGCCGGAGAGGCGAGGGAGCCGCTCGTGTAGCCGGCCTCGCTGGACGCCCCCGCCGAGTAGTTGACGACGGCGAGGAGGTAGTTGCTGCCGGCGCCCGAGGGACAGACGCCGCTGCCGGTCCCCCAGCCCGACGGCTGGGCCCCGTCGGTGAGGAATTGGCTCGGAAGACCACCCACCTCGACGGGCGGCAGGGACTCCTCCGACCCGGCGTGGACGCACCCGTCCCCGCTCGTGGAGGTGCAGTAGCTGCCCCCCGACGACGTGTAGCGGGCGGCGAAGGTCTCGTCCGGGTACCCGGCCGCCTGGGCGGTGAACTTCCCGAGGGGCGCGCTCCCGAGCGAGGCCGCCCCGGCGTAGAGGCCCATGAGCACCGAGGCGCCGGCCGCCCCGGAGGTCACCTGGCTGTTGCCGCAGGGCAGCGACGTGAGTTGACTGGTGCCGCCGAGATCCGTGCACGCCGGCGAGGAGCTCGCCGCGACGGTCGCCGTCAGGCTGCCGGTGTCGGCGGAGTCGGGGGTGACCGAGACCCAGTTCTGGGTGCCGGCCGGCGCGGTCGGCAGCTCCACCACGCCGGCGTCCTGGGCCAGTGTGGCGGTGGCCGAGGTGTGCCGGACGGTCCCGGGGTCGTTGTCGACGGCCACCGAGGACTGGGCGCCGGTCCCGCTCGAGCTGGTCACGGTGCCCCCCGAGCTCACGGCACCGACCGAGTCCTGCACGAACCCGAGGACGCTCGAGACCTGCTCGATCTCGGCCACCGTCGTCGACGACGGGAAGAGCAGCTCGACCGAGTCGAACGAGTCACCGCTCACCGCCGGGTTGCCCGATCCCGCCACCGGGGTGACGTTGATGTAGCCCCCTCCGGCAGCGGCGGTCGAGTAGAGGAAGGGCTGGCAGGGCGCGGCGAAGGGATGGTTGGTCTGGGTGAGGCAGCCGTTCGAGGCCGAGAACACGAGGGTCTGGGCGGCGATCTGCTTGGGGCCGAGCTGGGACGACTTCCAGCTCACGATCACCGTGACCCGGTACACCGGTGGCCCCGACCCCGTGTCGGCGGCGTCGATGGACGGGTAGGCGGCGACCGAGAACGTCTCCCCGTCGACCGTCGTCGTCGAGACGTGCGGGTAGAAGGGCGCCTGGGCGGCGTTCCCCGGGGAGCAGGGGATCACCTCGGCCGGATTCCAGATCGCGCTCTTGTTCGTCTTGCAGGTGGACCCGCTGATGGAGATGTTCGAGTCGCCCGTCACCGTCGAGTCGGTCGGGTTGAGCCCGTCGGCCACGAAGGTGTAGGGCAGCGCCCGCACCTCCTCCATGGCCTGGTTGAGCAAGCCCGCCGCCACCTGCTGGTCGGTCGAGGTGCTGATGCTCAGGAACTGGGTGCCGAGTTGGGAGCCGACGGCGACCATGCTCAGCAGGAGGATGACCGAGGCCACCACGACCTCGACGAAGACGAACCCCGACTGGTCAGCCGGCGGTCGGTCGGCACCTCCCCGGCGCGGCCTCCCTCGGCCTCCTGCTCCCTCTCTCCGGCTCCGCCACGTCGCCGGCATGTTCAGTCGGTCCGGAGCCGCCTCGGCGGCGCGAGGGAACCCTCGATCGACGCCGGAGGGACCTTCCGCCACGCCCGGCGCCGGGGCCATGCGGAGATCGGCCGACCCGCGTTCCGTTCCACCCCCGCCTGCGCGCCGCACGCCACCGATCAGTGATCGGCACCCTCTGTGGCCGCTTTCACCTCGGAGTCGTCACTATGTGTGACTATTGGTGCCCCGTTGTCCCCACGGTGCGACCCATGCCCCAACAACCTCTTCCGCCCCAGGGGCCACCGGTCAGCGGCGCTCCCGAGGCTGCCTCCCCGAGGCCCCGATGGACGCCGGACTCCCCTTCTTCGACGCCTTGGAGGGCTGCGCTGCCTTCGTGGCCTTGGCGGTCTTGGCGGCCCTCGTCGCCGCCTTCGCGGTCTTCGTGGCCTTCGTCGCCCTCGCCGCCGTGGCCCTCGTCGCCGCCTTCGCGGTCTCCGTGGCCTTTGCCGCCTTGGCCGCCTTGGCCGGCTTGGCCTTCGCCGCTGTGGGCGCCTTGGCCGCCTTGGCCGCGGTCGAGGCCTTGGCCGCCTTGGCCGCCTTGGCCGACGTGGCCGCCTTGGCCGACGACGGGGCCTTCGCAGCCGTGCCCGTCTTGGCCGTGCCCGACCTCTTGGCGGCGGTGCCCTTCTCGGCCGCGGGGGTCGTCGGGGCGAGGGCCGCCTTCGGCGCCTTCGGCGCCTGCGATCGGCGCCGGCGCGGCGGGGAGCCGGCGGCATCGGACGGCGGCCCTTCGGGTGACCCACCGGCAGCCTCGACCGACGCGGCATAGACCTCGGGGAGGGCGAGCTGGACCCCCCGGCGAGGCGGGTCGAGGGCCGCCACCACGAAGGTGCGGGGCTCGGACCTGTGGAGGACGACGCGGGCGCTCTTCGGCGGAGGGCTCCCCAACCCCGACAAGGGCACGTAGCAGCAGAAGTCCCCGACGTCGACCATGGCGCCGTGGGAGACGAAGTTCGACACCGTCCCGGTGACCCGGGCACCGATCGGATGCTCGCTGATGAACTGGATGAAGGGCAGGGGGTCGTTCACGGCCTGAGGTCCGGAGGCGGACTTCGAGCCTGCCTTGGGCGTCGTCGTCGGCTCCCCTGGCCCGATGGCCTCCTGGGTGGCGGCCTCGATGGCGGCGGCGACGGCCGGGTCCCCGCTCTTGCGCCGGCGCCGGCGCCGGCGGGACCTCGTGGGCGTGGCGGCCACGGTGCCGTCGGCCGGCGCCGCCGACCTGTCCTCGGCGCGGGGTGCCACCGCCGCCTCCGTGGCCTCGGCCACGGCTGCCTCGACCGCCTCGAGGACCGCTGCCGACCTCCCCCCCCGACGGCGCCGGGGCTGGCGGTCCGGGACGGCGGCGGCCGTCTCCGCCGTCCGGCGGCCCCCGCGGCCGCCGGCCGACCCGACCCGGCTCCGGGGGCCCCGGACCGGGAGGCGGGGGGTGAAGATCCAGCCCACCCCCGAGACGGGCTTGCCGCCGATCAGCCGGCCGTCGTCGAAGAGCCAGGGGTGCTCGGCGTGGAACTCCTGGAAGGAGTCGTTCGAGAGGACCTGGCCGTCCACCCGTTCGGCGATCCGCAGCACGAAGGCGTCGCCCCGGCCGATGGCCCCGGCCGGAGGGGAGACGAGCTCGCCGTGGGCGACCGCCTCGTCGAAGGCCGCCCGCTCCGAGGGGTCGATGCGGTGGCCGAAGGTGGCGTCGACCACGACGATGGTCTCGGTGTCGGGGAATTCGTCCTGGAACTGCCGGACGGCGTCGTCGAGCTGCGCCAGGCTGGGCTGCGCACGGCCCTCGGTGGCGATGTTGGAGCCGTCCACGACGACATGGCTCGGCGGCACGGCGGCCAGTCAACCACTCCCCCGGCCGGCACCGGTTCACCCCCGTCCCGGCCGGGGGAGGGCCTCCTAGGATGCAACCGTGCCCGGGAACCTGGCCGAGGCGGTCGCCGAGCTCCTCCAGCAGCTCATCCGCAACGCCTGCGTCAACGACGGATCGCCCGAATCGGGCCAGGAGCACCGGAGCGCCGAGGTGCTCCGGGACGTGCTCGAGGGCCCCGG
>JAGWNV010000333.1 GCA_028872975.1 Acidobacteriota bacterium | reverse complement strand
GGCGCTGTGGAACCAGGCTCCCCCGAAGTGCTCGAGGCCCTCGAGCTCCGGCTGGGCGGGGTGGTGCAGCACGCCGGTGGCGGCGACGACGACGTCGGCGACGTCGTGCCGCCCGTCGGCCGTGGTGAGCCGCCAGCGGCCGCCCTCGAAGGCGAGGCGGCGGACCTCGGCCGAGTACTGCACGTGCCTCTCCACGCCGAAGCGCCTGGCCACCGACTCGAGGTAGTCGAGGATCTCCGAGCCCGGGGAGAAGACGTGGCTCCAGTCGGGGTTGGGGGCGAAGGAGTAGCTGTAGAGGTGCGAGGGGACGTCGCAGGCCACCCCGGGATAGGTGTTCTCCCGCCACGTCCCGCCCAGGCGGTCGGCCTTCTCGTAGACGACGATGTCGGTGAAGCCCGCCTCACGGAGCTTCACGGCGGCGAGGATGCCGGCCATCCCCCCACCGACGACGGCGAAGCGCAACGGCCCGACCCCGTTCCCGCCCCTGTCAGCGTTCGTGGCCACAGCCGGCTCCCTCCGCCGGCCGCAGCACCACGTTCGGTTCCGCCGGCCCTCTCAGGCTATCTGGGACCCGGTGGCGGCCTCGGGGGCGGGCGACGCCGCCGGGCCGTCGGGGCCCCGACCCCGAGCCGGGGCCCCGTGCGATGTGGTTAGCGGCGGCCGCGCGTCGCTTTGCGGGCCGGGGCCCGGCGGGCGGCCGTCTTGCGGGCCGGGGCCTTGCGGGCCGGGGCCTTGCGAGCGGCGGTCTTCTTGGCGACCGTCTTCTTGGCGGCCGTCTTCCTCGCCGGCGCACGCTTGGCAGCGGCCTTGCGGGCCGGTGCCTTCTTGGCCGGGGCCTTCGTCGCCGCCGCCTTGCGGGCCGGGGCGGCCGTCTTGCCGGCCGCCTTCACCACGTCGTCGAGGATCGGGAAGGCGCCGCGCTTGAGGCGGGGAGCGGTCGAGGGGTTGAGGACGGCGTCCTTGAAGGCCTTCACCGGGGTGATCCGGGCCTTCTTGGAGGCCTTGATCATGATCTGCTCGCCGGTGGCGGGGTTCCGGCCCATACGGGCGGCCCGGTCGACCTTGACGAACTTGGCGAAGCCACTGATGGCCACCGGCTCGCCCTTCGACACCACCGCCGTCACGACGTCGGTGAACCCCTCGAGGACCTTGGACACGGTGGACAGCTCGACGTCAGCCTGTACCGCCACCGACTTGGCAAGTTCGCGCTTGTTCATGGGCGCTTTCTAGTGCATGGGCAACGGGGGAGTCGAGCATTTCCGGCCACAATTCGGCCTCCGGCTCAGCCGAGGATGCGGTCGACACTCTCGAGGAAGGCCATCCACAGGACCCGCTCCCCGACGCGGAGGTCGGCGGCCCGGTGCTCGGCGGCCCACTCGACGTAGGCCTTCGCCAGCCGGCGGGGGCTGAAGTCGGGGCCGGCCGCCTCGGCGAGCACCTCGGTCACGGGCCGTCCGTCGGACGGGTCCTCGGGGGTCCCGCCGACGTGCCAGCCGAGGTCTGCCCCCAGGGCGAGGAGGGTCGGGCGGAGGAGCTCCTCGACGGTCGGCGACGGGACGGGCCCCTCGTAGACGTCCTTCGTCCGCAGCACCCGGGTGACCCCCAGGCGCTCGACGAGCACCTGCTGCGCCTCGGCGTGGGGGCCCGAGGCGTCGGTGTCGAGCAGGGCCGCCATCTCGAGGCCCTCGAGCTCGAGGTCGGGGGCGAGATAGACGAGGCGTGCCAGCGCCGGGATCGGGACCAGCTCGAGGTCCGGGCCGAGGCCCGCCATCTGGGCGTCGGCCAGGAGGGCGGCGGTGGCCTGGATGTACCAGTAGTCGGTGACCCGCTCGAGGAGCAGCACCTTCCCCTTCCCGAGGAGCGACTGGGCCAGGTCGTAGACGATGGCCTGGCGGAGGGGGACGAGGGAGCCGGGGTCCTCGGCGGCGAGGTCGGTCCGGACCTTCGTCCCGGCCTCCCCGTCCGCTACCTCCACCACCCGGACCCGCCCGACCTCGCCTCCGCCGACGAGGAAGGGGGAGTGGGTCGTGAACACCAGCTGGTCGGACTGCCCGAGCCGCGTGAGGACGTCCCGGAAGGCCCGCTGCTGGCGCCCGTGCAGGCTCAGCCCCGGCTCGTCGAGGAGCAGCACGGCGCGGCGGTCGGG
>JAGWNV010000050.1 GCA_028872975.1 Acidobacteriota bacterium | reverse complement strand
GCCGCGGCGCGCTGAGCCCGGCTGCGCCGGGGGCCACAGGGCCCTCCCGGTAGGATCGCCCCTCATATGCTCGCCCAGGACCTGCGCTCGGCGTTCACCGGGTACTTCGCCGAGCGCGGGCACAGGGTGGTGCCCTCGGCCAGCCTGCTCCCGGCCGATCCCACCGTGCTCTTCACCATCGCCGGGATGGTGCCGTTCAAGCCCTACTTCCTGGGCGACGAGCCCGCCCCCTGGCCGCGGGCCACCTCGGTGCAGAAGTGCTTCCGGACCGTCGACATCGAGATCATCGGCACCACCGAGCGCCACTGCACCTTCTTCGAGATGCTCGGCAACTTCAGCTTCGGGGACTACTTCAAGGAGAAGGCCATCCCCTACGCCTGGGAGCTCATGACCGAGGTCCTCGGCATCGACGGCGACCGGATGTGGGTGACCGTCCACGACGGTGACGACGAGGCCGAGGCCATCTGGCGCGACGCCGTGGGCATCCCCGCCGACCGTGTCCAGCGCATGGGCGAGCCCAACTTCTGGCGCATGGGCGACACCGGCCCCTGCGGGCCGTGCTCGGAGCTCTACTACGACCGCGGGCCGGACCACGGCCAGAGCGGAGGCCCCGCCCACGGCGGGGAGGAGCGCTACGTCGAGCTCTACAACCTCGTCTTCATGCAGTTCGACCGCCGCCCCGACGGCCACCTCGAGGACCTGCCCCGCAAGAGCATCGACACCGGCGCAGGGCTGGAGCGGATCCTGCCCATCCTCCAGGGGGTGGGGTCGCTGTTCGATACCGACGTGTTCCGCCCCGTCCTCGCCGCCGCCGAATCGCTCACCGGGGTGCGTTACGGCGCCTCCCACGGCACCGACGTGTCGCTCCGGATCCTGGCCGACCACGCCCGGGCCATGGCCATGGTGGTGGGAGACGGGGTGGTGCCGTCGAACGAGGGGCGGGGGTACGTGCTTCGCCGGGTCATCCGCCGCGCCGTCCGGCGGGCCTTCCAGCTCGGCGTGGTGCAGCCCGTCATGCCCAGACTCGTCCAGGAGGCGGTGGCCGTCCTCGGCCCCTCCTACCCGGCGCTCGTCTCGCAGGCCGAGGCCATCGCCGCCACCGTGGAGCGCGAGGAGGAGAGCTTCCGCCGCACCCTGGAGTCGGGCTCCGCCATCCTCGGCGAGGCCCTCGCCTCGGGGGGCGGGCGCGTCCGGGGGGACGTCGCCTTCCGCCTCCACGACACCCACGGGTTCCCCATCGAGCTGACCGTGGAGATGGCTGCCGAGGCCGGCGCCGAGGTCGACGTGGAGGGGTTCGAGGCGGAGATGGCCGAGCAGCGCAGCCGGGCCCGGGCCGACGCCCGGGCCCGGCGGGCGGTGGCGGGGGAGGAGGCCGCCTACCGGGAGCTGCTCGACCAGGCCGGGCCGAGCGCCTTCACCGGCTACGAGCACTACCAGGAGCAGGCCGTGGTGGTGGCGGTGCTGCCCGGGGCCGACGAGCACAGCGCCGAGATCGTCCTCGACCGCACCCCCTTCTACGCCGAGGGGGGCGGCCAGGTGGGCGACACCGGGGTGATCACCACCGAGACCGGCAAGGCCAGGGTGATCGACACCCAGGCCGTGTTGCCCGGGCTCGTCGTGCACAAGGCCGAGGTCGAGGGCGAGCTCTTCCCCGGACAGGACGCCCTGGCCGTGATCGACGCCCCCCGCCGGGAAGGGGTGCGCCGCAACCACACCGGCACGCACCTGCTCCACAGCGCCCTGCGCCAGGTCCTCGGCGACCACGTCCACCAGCAGGGCTCGCTGGTGGCGCCCGACCGGCTCCACTTCGACTTCTCCCACCCGAGCGCCCTGGCACCGGAGGAGCTCCGGGAGGTGGTGGCGGTGTCGAACGGCGACGTGCTCTCCGACGCCCCCGTGGAGGTGATCGAGACCTCCATGGACGAGGCGCGGGCTCTCGGGGCACTCGCCTTCTTCAAGGACAAGTACGGCGAGCGGGTCCGGGTGGTGCGCGCCGGGGCGCACTCCACCGAGCTGTGCGGCGGCACCCACGTGGGCAGCCTGGGGATGATCGGGCCCATCACCGTCGTCTCGGAGGCCTCCATCGGGGCCAACACGCGGCGCATCGAAGCGGTGACCGGCGCCGGCGCCCTGTCGCTGCTCGAGGACCGCCAGCGCACCGTCGACGAGGCGGCCAGGTTGCTCCGGGTGGGCCCCGACGGGGTGCTCGAGGCCCTTCAGCGGCTCCTCGACCGCCAGCGCCAGGCCGACAAGGAGCTCCAGCGGCTCCAGGGGGCGCGCCTGCAGGATGAGGCCGCCGCCCTGGCCGGCGAGGGGGCGAAGGTGGTGGTGGCCCGGCGCGACGGCCTCACGCCCGACCAGCTGCGCGACCTGGCCCAGGCCGTGCGGCGGCGGGGGCCGGCGGTGGTGGTGATGGCCGGCTCGCCCGACGGCGCCAAGGCGTCGGTGGCGGTGGCCACCGACGGGACCGTCCACGCCGGCGACACGGTGCGGGAGCTGGCCGCCCTCGTGGGCGGCGGGGGCGGCGGCTCGCCGGAGCTGGCCGTGGCGGGCGGGCGCGACCCGGCCGGGATCGACGCCGTGCTGGCCGAGGCTCGCCGGCGCCTGGCCGGCTGAGCGGGGCGGTGGCCGCCCGGCGGGTCATGGCGGTGGACCTGGGGGAGCGCCGCATCGGGGTGGCCGTCTCCGACAGCGCCCTGGCGCTGGCCGTCCCCCACGCCACCGTCGAACGCAGCGGGGACCCCGCCGCCGATCGCGCCGCCCTGGCGGCGCTGGCCGAGGAGCTCGGCGCCGGTCGGGTCGTCGTGGGACTGCCCCTCGGGCTCGACGGGCGGCGGGGGAGGGCGGCCCGGGCCGCCGAGGAGGAGGCCCGGGCCCTGGGCGAGGTGCTCGCCGCCCGGGGGATCGGCGTCGAGACCTTCGACGAGCGCCTCACCACCGTGAGCGCCGAGCGGGCCCTGGGCGCGGCCGGCACCCGCGGTCGGGCGCGACGGCGCGTCGTGGACCAGAGCGCCGCCGCCGTGCTCCTCCAGGCCTGGCTGGACGGTCGATGACGACCGAGGGCCCCGAGGGCCCCGAGAGCCCCGAGGTTCCCGAGGTTCCCGAGGCGCCCGCTCCCGCACCCGTCGTGGCGGCGGGGCGGCTCCGGCGCTGGCGCCGTCGCCGGGCCCTGGCGGCTGCCGCCGCCGGGGCGGGGGTCCTCGTCGCCGTGGTGTGGGGCGTCGTCTGGTACGAAGCGCAGGTCCACGCCGGGCCGCCCGGCGGCCAGGAGCTCGTCACCGTCGCCCCCGGGTCGTCGGTCGGCTCCACGGCGGCCGATCTGGCCCGCCGGGGGGTGATCTCGAGCAGCTTGGCGCTGCGCATCTACGACCTGTTCCACGGCACCCCCCTGCTGTCGACGGGCACCTACGCGCTGCGCCGCCACCAGTCGCTCGGCGCCGTGCACGACGCCCTGTCGGCGGGGCCCGACGTCCTCGTCGTCCCCCCCGGGCTCACGGTGTGGGAGACGGCCCTGCGCGTCGGGCAGCTGCCCGGCCACGACGCCGCCTCCTTCTCCGCCGCCGTGGCCGACCGCGCCGTGGTCTCGCCCTACGAGCCGCCCGGTGTGGCCAACCTCGACGGGCTGCTCGGCAGCGGGCAATACGTGGTGGGTCGGCGCCAGTCGGCGGCGTCCCTCCTCACCGAGATGGTGGCCCGCTTCGACGCCACGGCGGCCGCCGCCGGTCTCGACGCGAGGGCCGCCGCCCTCGGCGTCACGCCGTACCAGGCGGTGGTGGTGGCGTCGATCGTGGAGAAGGAGGGCGTGTACCCCCAGAACCTCTCCAAGGTGGCCCGCGTCGTCTACAACCGCCTGGCCAGGAACATGCCGCTGCAGATGGACTCCACCGTGCTCTACTCCGAGCACCGTGACGGCGGGGCGGTGACCCAGGCGGACCTGGCCCTCGACACGCCCTACAACACCTACCTCCACCGGGGCCTCACCCCCACCCCCATCTGCTTCCCCTCGGCGGGGTCGCTGGCCGCCGCCCTCGACCCGGTGCCGGGCGACTGGCTGTACTTCGTCCTCGTGTGGCGCGACGGCACCGAGGCCTTCTCCGACACCCTCGCCGGCCAGCAGGCCAACGAGCAGCTGGCCAAGAGCCGGGGCCTGCCGTGACCGGGGCGCCCCGCCGGTCGCCGCAGTGGCCCTCGGCCGCCTCGGCGGTGGTGGCCGTCATGGGGGATCCGGTGCGGCACTCGCTGTCCCCGCTGCTGCACAACGCCGCCTTCGACGCCATGGGCCTCGACTGGGTGTCGGTCGCCTTCGAGGTGCCCGCCGGCCAAGGTGCCGTGGCCCTGGCCGGGGCGAGGGCGCTGGGGCTGGCCGGGCTGTCGGTGACGACCCCGCACAAGGAAGACGCCTTCGTCACCGTCGACGAGCGCAGCGCCCTGGCCACACGGCTCGGGGCGGTGAACTGCGTGACCCTCGAGGGTGGACTGCTCGTGGGCGACTCCACCGACGGGGCGGGGTTCCTCGCCGCCCTGCACCGGGCCGCCGGCGTCGACCCGTCCGGGCGCCGGTGCCTCGTGGTCGGGGCCGGGGGAGCGGCCAGAGCCGTGGTGGCGGCCCTCGGGGACGCCGGGGCCGCCGAGGTGGCCGTGCTGAACCGGGACGGCCCCCGGGCCGAGGCCGCCGCCGGGTTGGCCGGGCCGGCCGGGCGGGTGGCGGTGCCGGCGGACCTGGCCGGGGCCGAGGTGGTGGTCCAGGCCTCCTCGGTCGGCCTCGGCGACCCCACCGCCGTGCACCTTCTCGTCGACGTGGGGCTGTTCCACGAGGGCCAGGTCGTCGCCGACCTCGTCTACCACCCCTCCCGCACGGCCCTCCTGGCCGCCGCCGCCGGGGCCGGGGCCACGACGCTCAACGGGCTCGGCATGCTCGTCCACCAAGCCGCCCTCGCCGTCGAGCGCTGGACGGGCCGGGCCGCGCCGGTCGAGGCCATGTGGGCCGCGGTGACCCCGGCGGCAGGGGAGGGCGCGTCCTGACCGGCGGCGGTCAGGACGGCGGGGGCGTGGTGTGCTCGAGGTCGCCGAGGCGCCGGGCCACCTCCTGGCGGATGGCGCGCGCCACGCGGTCGCGCTGCTCGGCGGTGGTGCGGGCCGTGACCCGGGCCGTCACGTGGTCGATCCCGAGGTCCACCACGCCCCATTGCACAGGCGGCTCCAGAAAGGCGCGCTGGTACCGGGGGTCGGCGTGGACGGTGGCGGCGGCCTCCTCGACGGCGGCGAGGAGCCGGTCGACGTCGGCGCCGGGGGCGACGGGCACGTCGACGGTGGCCCGTCCCCAGCCCCGGGCGGTGTTGCCGAGGCGGCGGATGTCGCCGTTGGGGACGTACCAGACGGTCCCGTCGGGACCGCGCAGGCGGGTGACGCGCAGGGTCAGGTCCTCCACGACGCCTTCGGTGTCGGCCACCGTCACCGTGTCGCCGATGTCGAACTGGCCCTCCACGGTGATGAGGAACCCGGCCAGCAGGTCGCGCACCATGCTCTGGGCCCCGAAGCCGATGGTGGCGCCCACGATGGTGGCCCCGGCCAGGACCGGGGTGAGGTTCACGCCGACGGTGCCGAGGGCCACGAAGACGGCGACGAGGACGACCACCACCCGCCAGATGTTGGCGACCATGGCGGTGAGGGTCACCGCCCGCCGCTCGGCCCGGGGCGAGTCGGCCCTCGAGGCGGCGTGGCGCACGGCGCTGCCGATCCAGCGCCGGATGACGCGGTTGCCGAGCCACCCGACGACGGCGGCCACCACCACCACCAGGACGACGCTCACGGGCTTCACGAGGACCTGCTGCACGTGGCCGGCGGTGGGGTCGCCCACGCCTGCCCAGCGCAGGAGCTGGTAGAGCCAGCCCTCGGTGGCGAGGATCGGCGACATGGCGGCTCCGGGCACGACCGGTATTCTGGGCCGCCGGAGCGCCTGGTGAGCAACATCCTTCCTCCCCGACGGTCCGCCGGGCGGGTCCTGGCCCTACGCCTCGACTACGGCCTGATGACGACCACGCTGACGGTGGCCGCCGTCGGGGTGGTCATCGTCTACTCGGCCACACGCTCCGAACTGCTCCGGGCCGGCCTCAGCCCCCACTACTACCTGAACCGCCAGGCCGCCTACGTGGTGGCCGGGGTGATGGTGGCGGGGGTGCTGGCGGCGATCGACTACCACTGGCTCGAGCACGCCGCCTGGGTCCTCTACGTGGGGATCATCCTGGCCCTCCTCGCCATCTTCGGCGTGGGGCGCACGACGCTGGGCGCCACCCGGTGGATCCAGGTGGGCCCGATCCAGCTCCAGCCCTCGGCCTTCGCCACCGTGGTGCTCGTCGTGTCGGTGGCGGCCTTCTGCGCCCGGCGCCCCGAGGGGCTCCAGCGCGGCGACCTGTTCAAGATCCTGGGGCTGGCCGTGGTGCCGGTGCTGCTCGTGGTCAAGCAGCCCGACCTCGGCAGCGCCATCGTCATGAGCGTGGTGCTGCTCGTCATGCTGGTGGTGGCCGGCATCCCCAACCGGTATCTGCTGCTGCTGCTGCTGCTGGCGGTGGCCGGGATCTTCGCCATCGTCCACCTGGGGCTGCTCAAGCCCTACCAGGTGAACCGGATCACCGGTTTCCTCCACCCGAGCACGGGGCTCAACTCGATCAACTACGACCCCCACGAGTCCGTGGCCGCCATCGGCTCCGGCGGGGTGTGGGGGACGGGGCTGTTCAAGGGCCCCCAGACGAACCTCGCCTATGTCCCCGAACAGCAGACCGACTTCGTCTTCTCGGCAGTGGGCGAGCAGCTCGGCTTCGTGGGCGCCGCCTCCGTGCTGGTGCTGCTCGGGCTGGTGGCGTGGCGGATGCTCCGTGCCGCCCAGGGGGCCCGGGACCCCTTCGGCCGTCTCCTCGCCACTGGCTGCTTCACCCTCATCGCCTTCAGCGCCTTCGAGAACGCCGGCATGGCCATGGGCATCATGCCGGTGGCCGGCATCCCCCTGCCCTTCCTGAGCTACGGCGGGTCCGCCACCGTGGCCTTCTTCGCGGCGGTGGGGATGGTCCTGTCGGTGCAGCTGCACCGGACACGGTGACCGGCGACGACGCCGCCGGGGCGGCCTGGCGGCTCGTGACGGTGGCCGGCGTCCGCCTGGAGTTGCCCGGCGTCCATCCCGAGGTGCTGCTCCAGGAGAGCGAGTCGCCGTGGCGCCAGCTGCGCATCCCGGTGGGCTTCGCCGAGGGGACGGCCATCGCCTATGCCTGGCGGGGCGTCGCCACCCCCCGGCCCCTCACCCACGAGCTCGTGGCCGACCTGCTCGACCGCCACGGCGTGGACGTGGCCGCCCTGCGGATCACCGAGCGCCGGGGGGCGCTGTTCCTGGCCGAGCTGGAGACGGCGGGGCCGCGCGGGAGCGCCACCGTGCCGTGCCGGCCCTCCGACGGGCTCGCCCTCGTGCTCCGGCGGCGCCTGCCCACCCCCGTCCTCGTGGCCGAGGCCGTCTTCGGCGCCGAGGGGCCGGGGCCGGGCGTGGGGGAGCCGCCTCCCGAGGTGCCCGAGCGCGCCTAGCGCGCCGGCTGGGGGACCGCCGCGGTCACCCGGGTGGCGGTGGCGCCCACGGCGATGGAGTGGGCGCCCTCGTCGGAGATGCGCACGAGCAGCGCCACGAGGATGTAGTTGGCCACGAGCGACGACCCGCCGTAGGCCATGAAGGGGAGGGTGATGCCGGTGAGCGGCAACAGGCGGATGATGCCGGCCATGATGAAGAAGGCCTGGAGGCCGATGATGATGGTGAGCCCGGCGGCGGTCATCTTGGCGAACTCCGAGCGGGCCGTCTGGGCGATGCGCATCCCGGCCCCGGCGAGGAGGACGAAGGCGAAGACGAGCAAGGTGGTGCCGAGCAGGCCCATCTCCTCGCCGAAGGCCGAGAAGATGTAGTCGGTGCACACCTCGGGGATCTTGCTGTGGAGGCAGTCGGGGCCGAGGGCGGTCCCGTAGCCGAGCCCGGTGCCGATGAGGCCGCCGTTGCCGAAGGCGTACATGCCCTGGACGAGCTGGTAGCCGCCGTGGGCGGCGTTGTAGCCCCACGGGTGCAGCCAGTCGGTCACCCGCTGGGCCACGTGCTTGAAGAGCTTGTCGGCGGCCACGGCGCCGGCGGCGAAGAGCCCGACGCCGAAGCCCAGCCACATCATCCTGCCCGTGGCCAGCCACAGCATGCCGACGAAGAGGACGAAGATGAGCATGGCGAAGCCCACGTCGTTCTCGGCGCCCAGCACGGCCAGGGCGAAGCCCCAGGCCAGGACGATGGGCAGGGCCGGGCGGGGGTCGAGGACGAGGCGGTCGCCGACCCGGAGGGTGGGCAGTGACAGAAGCTCGCGCTTCTCGGTGAAGTAGGAGGCGAAGAAGACGACGAGGAGGATCTTGGCCAGCTCCACCGGCTGGCCCGTGGCCGGGCCGACCTTGACCCAGAGCCTGGCCCCGCCGATGTTCACCCCGAGGTGGGGGACGAGCGGGAGCAGCAAGAGGGCCACCCCGGCCAGGAGCAGCAGGTACCGGTAGCGGTCGAGGTCCCGCGAGTGGCGGACGAAGACCAGGGTGGCCACGTAGGCCAGGATGCCGACGGCGGTCCAGCCCGCCTGGAGCCGGGCGTAGTGGGCGTCGAGTCGGGCCAGCATGACGTAGCCGAGGCCGTTCAGCAGGGCCGTCACCGGCAGCACCACCGGGTTGGCGTCGGGCGCCAGGCGCCTGGTGCCGAGGTGGGCGACGAGGGCGAGGCCGAGGACGATGGCCAGGAAGACGCCGAGGTCGGGCGGGACCTTGGCGGTGGTGCCGATGCTGGCCAGGACGTAGGCGGCCGCCACTACCAGGGACACGAAGACGAGGAGCCCGAGCTCGGTGCGGCGCCGGCTGTTGGGGCCCCGCCGGGGACGCGACGACCGCCGCAGCCAGAGCGATCGTCGCCGAGCGGCCATCAGGCGGCCATCCTACCCAGGACCCCTACGGAGAAGTCCCAGGCCGGCGGCCTCCGTCGGGGGGCGACGAGGTGGCGGTACCCTGAGAGTCCCATGAGCAGCCTGCCGTCGTCACGTCTCGGGGACGGGGACGGCCGAGGCCTGGACCGCGCCGTCGAGGACCTCGGGCCCGACCGGTTCGGCAACCGGGAGCTGTCGTGGCTCGACTTCGGCGCACGGCTGCTCGACCTGGCCGAGGACGACTCGCTGCCCCTGCTCGAGCGGGCCAAGTTCCTGGCCATCTTCTCCGAGGGCCTCGACGAGTTCTTCCAGGTCCGGGTGGCCGGATTGAAGGACCAGGTTGAAGCCGGGCTGCGGACGCGCTCGCCCGACGGGCTGCGGCCCAGCGAGGCGCTGCGGGCCATCGCCGGGCGCGTCGGCGAGCTCGTGGCCCGCCAGTCGGAGGTGTTCGTCGACCGGGTCCTGCCCGCCCTGGCCGAGGCAGGCATCGGCCTGTGCGACTGGGCGGCGCTGGGCGAGGCCGACCGGGGCCACCTGGTCGAGGTGTTCGAGCGGCAGATCTTCCCCGTGCTCACGCCGCTGTCGGTCGACCCCGGCCACCCCTTCCCCTACATCTCCAACCTGTCGCTCAACCTGATCGTCCGCGTCGGCGACCCGGTGTCGGGCGAGGAGCGGGTGGCCCGGGTGAAGGTCCCGCCGCTCCTGCCCCGATTCGTCGTCCTCCCCGACGGGGAGCGGTTCGTGGCCCTCGAGCAGCTCATCGCCGCCCAGCTGGGCACCCTCTTCCCGGACATGGTCATCGGCGAGCACTACGCCTTCCGCGTCACCCGCAACGCCGATCTCGCCCTCGAGGAGGACGAGGCCGACGACCTGCTCTCCGCCGTCGAGATGGAGCTGCGCCGGCGCCGGTTCGGCCGGGCCGTGCGCCTCGAGGTGGAGGGGGCCATGTCGAGCGACATGCGCGACATGCTGGCGCGCGAGCTCGACCTCGGCGACGCCGACACCTTCGCCACCGACGCCCCGCTCGACCTGGGCGGGCTGTGGGCCGTCTACGGCCTCGACCGGCCCGACCTCCCCGAGTAGGCAGGGGCGCCCATGACGCCCCCGCCGCTCGCCAACGCCGGGGCCGCGCCCACCGACTTCTTCGCCGTGCTGCGCGAGCGGGACGTGCTCGTCCACCATCCCTACGACTCCTTCAGCACCTCGGTCGAGACCTTCATCGCCCAGGCCGCCGCCGACCCCGACGTCCTCGCCATCAAGCAGACCCTGTACCGCACCTCCGGCGACAGCCCCGTCGTGGCCTCCCTCATCGCCGCCGCCGAGTCGGGCAAGCAGGTCGCCGCCGTGGTGGAGCTGAAGGCCCGCTTCGACGAGCAGGCCAACATCCTGTGGGCCCGCGCCCTCGAGGAGGCGGGCGTCCACGTCGTCTACGGGCTCGTCGGCCTGAAGACCCACTCCAAGGCGGCGCTCGTGGTGCGCCGGGAGTCCGACGGGATCCGCCGGTACTGCCACCTCGGCACCGGGAACTACAACTCCCGCACGGCGCGCCAGTACGAGGACCTGGGACTGCTCTCGGGCGACCCCGACCTGGGAGCCGACGTGGGCGCCCTCTTCAACTTCCTCACCGGCTACAGCCGCTACGCCCGCTACCAGAAGCTGGTGGTGGCGCCGGTGGCGCTGCGGGCCAGGATCCTCGAGCTCGTCGAGGCCGAGGCCGCCGCCGGCCCCGAGGGCCGCATCGCCGTCAAGGTGAACGGGCTCACCGACCCCGCCGTCATCGACGCCCTCTACCGGGCCTCGGCGGCGGGCGTGCCCATCGACCTCGTGGTGCGAGGCGTGTGCTGCCTGCGGCCCGGCGTGCCCGGGCTGTCGGAGACCATCCAGGTGCGCTCCATCGTGGGCCGGTTCCTCGAGCACTCCCGCATCTACCGCTTCGGCGGCACCGGGGGGCGGCCCCTCACCTTGCTGCTCGGGTCCTCCGACCTCATGGAGCGCAACCTCGACCGCAGGATCGAGGTGCTCTTCCCCGTGACCGACGCCGAGCTCCAGGCCCGGGTCCTCGAGGTCCTCGACCTGAACCTCGCCGACGACACCAACGCCTGGGTGCTCGACGCCCAGGGCGCCTGGCGGCGCGTGGAGGCGGTGACCGGCACGAGCGCCCAGCACCGGCTCCAGGAGCTGGCCCGGGAGCGGGCCAGACGCCGGCGCGAGCCCGAGCCCCTGGCGGCGCCGGTCCTCTAGAGACCCGCCGTCGCTCAGCCCGGGTGGTCGGCCGGGCATTTCCCGGGCGGGGTGTCGTAGGTCAGGTCCCGGCTCCAGATCCCCTCCCACCAGGCGCCGGCGGGAGCCGGCAGGGTGAGCTCGGCGCGCAGGTCCCGCACCACCGCCACCGCGTACCGGGCGGCACCGGCGGGGCAGAAGTGAGTGCCGTCGACGGCCCGGGCCCGCACCCACGAGGCCCGGGGGGCGCCCGACGGCCCCGCACCCGGTGGGGGGAGCCAGGTGGCGTACCGGCCCGCCACCTCGACGGCGGCGCCCACCGGGAAGTACAGGACCCGGCCGGGGAACCGGGCCGGGAGGGTGGCGGCCAGGGCGTTCCAGGCGGCGACGCCCCGCAGCCTCCGGGCCTGGCCGGCGGGGCCGCCCGCCGCCGACGGGAGCGGCCCCAGGGCCGGGAACTGTTCGAGCACCACGAGCCGGGCGCCCACCGTGCCCCGGGGAGGGTCGAGGAGGAGCCGCAGGTAGCCCTCGAGGGCGGCGCGGTAGCCGGCAGGGTCGGCCAGGAGCCAGTCGTCGTCCCAGCTCCAGGTGGCGACCACCACGTCGGGACGGGTGCTGCCCAGCATGGCCGGGACGCCCTGGTGCCAGCCGTGGTCGGTGGCGAGCCCCCAGCCCGGGTAGGCCATGTCGGTGACGACGGCCCCGCCGGTGGCGCCGAGGGCGGCGGCGAGCGCCGGCGCCTCGTCGCGCATCACCGAGTCGCCGACGAGGGTGACCCGCAAGGGGCGGGCCGGCGTCCCCGCCGTGACCGCCGCCGGGTGCGGCTCGCCGCCGAGGCCCCCGGCCCCGGGCAC
>JAGWNV010000332.1 GCA_028872975.1 Acidobacteriota bacterium | reverse complement strand
CGGGCGCTGGCCGGCGCCTTCGGGTCGATGGACGCCATCGTCGCCGCTCCCGCCGACGCCCTCGCCGCCGTCGAGGGGATCGGCCAGGTGATCGCCGAGAGCGTGGCGGAGTTCCTCACCCGAGACACCAACCAGGTGGTCCTCGACAAACTCCGGGCGGCGGGCGTCGAATTGACCGAGCCGACGGCGGCCGGTGGGCCGGCCGGTGCCGAGGCCGGGGAGATGCCCCAGACCCTCGCCGGCAAGTCGGTGGTCGTGACCGGAACGGTCGAGGGATATACGCGCGAGGAGGCGGAGGCGGCGATCCTGGCGAGGGGCGGGAAGTCGCCCGGCAGCGTCTCGGCGCGGACCTTCGCCGTCGTGGTGGGGACCGAGCCCGGGGCGGCCAAGCGCAAGAAGGCCGAGGAGGTCGGGGTCCCCGTCGTCGAAGGGTCGCGGTTCTCCGAGCTCCTCGACACGGGCGAGGTGCCGGGCGGGTGACAGGTGACGCGGCCGAGGAGGACGCCGGCGATGCCGAGGTCGGTGCCGATGTCGGTGCCCGAGACGCGGGCGTCCCGCGCGTCGCCGTCTCCGTCAACGCCGTCATCCGGGACGGGGCCGGGCGTGTCCTCGTGGTGAAGCCGACCTACAAGTCGGGCTGGACGTTGCCCGGGGGGCAGATGGAGGCGGATGGGGAGACGCCATGGGAGGCCTGCCGACGGGAAGTCCTCGAGGAGTGCGGCCTCAATGTGGCGGGGGGTCGGCTCCGAGCCGTGGACTTCCGCCGCCCCCGGCCCGGCCACTCCGGCGGGATGCGGGTGGTCTTCGACTGCGGCGTGGTCGACGAGGCGGCCGTGGCGGGCATCGTCGTGCAGGAAGGAGAGATCGCCGAGTTCCGGTTCGCCGCGGCCGATACCGCAGATGGTCTACTCCGGCCCGCCGTCCGCCGGCGGCTGCGCGCCGTGCTGGCGACGGAGACCGTCGTGTACCTCGAGGAAGGCTTCCCGGTCGAAGGTGTCGGCTGAAGTCCTGCTCGTCCCCAGTCCACCGAGTCGTGCCTCGGGATCGGTAGCCTGGTTCGGCAGGCATGGCGACGATCACCGATTCCATCGGGAGCGTGCTGGCGGGCCGCTACCGCATCGAATCCGCTCTGGGCAGCGGGGCCTCCGCGCACGTCTTCGGTGCCTGGGACGTCCGGCTGCACCGCCGGGTCGCCATCAAGGTGCTCCACCCCGCGCTCGCCGGTGACTCGGCCTTCCTGCGGCGGTTCCGGGCGGAGGCGCAGGCGGCTGCCTCCCTCGCCCATCCCCACGTCCTCGCAGTCCACGACTGGGGTGAGGACGACACCGGTCCATTCCTCGTCTTCGAGCTCTGCGCGGGAGGGTCGCTCCGGGATCTCCTCGACGAGGGCCGGCGGCTGACGGTCACCCAGGCGCTGCGGGTCGGCGCCGAAGCGGCCGAAGGTCTCGCCTTCGCCCACAGCCGAGGGTTCGTCCATCGGGACGTGAAACCGGCCAACCTCCTCTTCGGCGAGGAGGGCCGGCTGCGGGTGGCGGACTTCGGCCTTGCCCGTGCGCTCGCCGAGGCGGCCTGGACCGAGCCGGCCGGGGCCACCGTGGGCACGGCCCGGTACGCCGCGCCCGAGCAGGCCCAGGGCAAGGCGCTCGATGGGCGGGCCGACGTCTACTCCCTGGCCCTCGTCCTCTACGAGGCGGTGACCGGAGTGGTGCCCTTCGCCGCCGACACGACCCTCGCAACCCTGGTCGGCCGGGTGGGGGCACGGCTGCCGGGCCACGACGCCTTGGGGCCTCTGGCGCCCGTGCTCGACATGGCGGCGTCTCCCGATGTCGACCAGCGGCTCGACGCCAGCTCGTTCTCCGACCGGCTGCTGGCGCTCGCCGCCGACATGCCCGCCCCAGGG
The DNA here is from genome assembly GCA_028872975.1 of Acidobacteriota bacterium. Lineage (GTDB taxonomy): Bacteria > Actinomycetota > Acidimicrobiia > Acidimicrobiales > UBA8190 > UBA8190. Next base: position 289 of record JAGWNV010000332.1, on the reverse strand, counting down.
CCCCTCCCGCTGGCCGGTCCCGGCGGGCGGGGGGTGGCCAGCGTCCGTTCCGGCCCGCCTCCCACTGTCGCCGACGACGTGACCGAGCTCGGCTTCGTCCCCTCGGGACCGGCCACCGACGGCCCCTCCTCCGGAGCTCCGGCCCGATCCGCCGCCTCCGATGCCGCGGCAGGAGCGGCCGGTGCCGTGGGAGGTGCCGACACAGAGGGAGCCCAGGGCCAGGCGGCTTCAAGGAAGACCGCCGAAGAAGGCGGGGACGGCGCCTCAGGGACCCGCCGCGGGCGCCTCT
>JAGWNV010000049.1 GCA_028872975.1 Acidobacteriota bacterium | reverse complement strand
CACCGAATCCGTTGAGTTCGAGGAACTCGGCGAGGGACGCCGTCGCCCTTGCGGTCAGACGAAGTCCGTCGTTCGCCACCGTGAATTCGAGGCCGAATTGCTCGCCGCCCACCCTTCGGATCTCACTCACTAATTCCTCGTCCGAGGCGTCGATGGCGATCTGGACGGCGTTGTATGGGCCGCCGCGCTTGAGGAACCCGTCGCCGAGGTAGATCCCCAACCACCAGCAGAGGTCGTCGCTCGTGGTTAGAGGTAGGCGGTGAGCGTCCGGCCGATCAGGCACGAGCAACTGAAACGCCTCTCCGAACTCCGGGGTGTCCGTTGCGATGGCGACGAGGTCGCCGACCTCGAGTTGCCCGGCGGGAACCCATCGACGAACGTAGCGCGCCTTCTTGCGACCCTCCTGGCGCTCGTCCCGCAGCACGAGGAACGGGTGATTGGCCGACGCACCGATCGTCCGGCCCCGAGCGGTGATCTCGAGGATCTCCTTCACGCCGGACTCGCCCCCGGCGACGACGGGCGCCGCCACGATCCGGTTGCTCTCCTCGTCGAGGGAGAAGACGACGTCACCCGCAGCAAGCTCCTTGACGGGACGCATGCCGCGAGTCGTCCAGACCTTCGTCGAGCCCCGAAGGCATTCGTACTGCGCGGTGACGCCGGCGAGGTACTTGCGCTCCGCCTCGGGGATGCCCAGCTTGTTGTAGGTGTCCTTGATGGCGTCCGGGAGGTCCTCCCAGTCCTTCACCTGCTTCTCGGTGGGCTTGATGTAGTAGTAGATGTCGTCGAAGTCGAGGTCGGGCATGTTGACGGCGAACCAGGCCGCCATCGGCTTGGCGAAGAACCGCTGGAGCGCCCGGAGCCGGAACTTGAGCATCCACTCCGGCTCCTTCTTCATCCACGACATCTCGCGGACGATCTCCTCGGAGAGGCCCTTCTTGGGCTTGAACACGTAGTCCTCGGCGTCGCTCCAGCCGAGCTTGTACCGGCCGAGGTCGAGGTCGCCGGTCGTGGTCATGTGCGCTCCTCAGGGCGGCGCCGGGGCCGGGGACCCGGGCGCGCCCTCGTCGACAGATTTCTCCTATGTAGATAGTAACAACCGGGTCCCCCGCCCACGACCACGGCCGCCACCAGGACCGATGCCCCCCGGGAGGCTCCCCCATGCCCGCACCGGGCCAGGCCGGCCCGAGCCGGTGGCCGGCCTCTGCCGGCCGGTCAGGCGGGCAGGAAGGTCATGTCGAAGACGAGGGCGAAGCCGCTCGGGAGGTGCACCGGGGCGCCTCCCACGGTCACCTGCACGTTGCTGGCGTTCCCGAGCCGCAGGAGCGCACCCGATGCGGCCGGGATCGACTGGGCCCGTCCGCTCTGGAGCGTCCCCGTCCACAGGACCTGACCGGTCGAGGGCACGGTGGCCTGCACCCAGCACGGCCCCGACGCCGTCAGCGTGAGCGCCGACGGCGAGGGCGGGAGGTCGTAGGTGGCCGACGTCGCCGACGAGGTGACGGGATCGAGCGCCGCGGGCGGACGCGGGAACGACGACCGGCGCGACGACGACGGCCGCGCTGCCGACAAGTGCCTCACGGGTGGTGCCGCCGTCACAGGCGGGGTGCTCGTCCGTGTCGGCGTCGACGGTCCCATGGCCAACGCCACACCGGTCACCACGGCGATGACGACGACCGCCGCTGCCGTCCACGCCACCGGAGCCGTCGGTCGGGGACGGTGCCGGGTCCCGGGCATCGACCGGCTCCGTACCGGGCCGTGCAGCTCGGGGTGGGCGATCAGCTCCCGCACGGCCTGGGCGGCACCCGCCGGGGCGCCGACAGCCACCGGCACGGCCTCGCGTCGCGCCGGCGCCTCGGACCTCGAGGAGGCGGCCGCCCGCCTGGCACGTTCCGACAGCCTGGCGCTCGACGCCAGCATCGTCGACGCCCGTTCCTTGACGGCGTCGGCGCTCGAGCTCCTCACCTTCTCCTCGCGCCGTCTCGCAACCGGTGGCCGGCGCTCGGAGAGGTGACGGAGGGTCTCGAGGGTCTGCTGGTAGTCACGGACGGAATTCCGTTCGTCGGCCAGTCTGCGGCGGAGGCCGGCAGCCAAGGCCGCCACCACCACGAGGCCGAAGGCCACGAGGAGCAACGTCATCCCCCCCATTCAACCGCGCCCTCCCCGAGCGCGGTACTGCGTCGGAGACGACTTGCGCCACGAGGGACAACGCCCGATTCCCACGAGATCCACAACACCGTCGGCCACCGACCCCCCGGCCTCGGTGCGCCGTTCGGCGCGCCGGCGTCGGCCGGCGCCTGCGCTCAGAGCTGCGGGGTGGCGGCGACCGAGTAGTCCGCCGGCAACGACCGGCGGGGGGGCCGCCGGGCCAGTGCCGCGGCCACGGCCGGCTCCAGGCGGCCGGCCTTCGCCGACTCCTGCGCCTCGGCCCGGTCGTGGAACTCGGGCATCACCTCTCGGGCGAAGAGCTCGAGGGACTCGCAGACGTGTTCGTGGCGGTTCCGTCCGGCCTGGCTCACGAAGACCAGCTGGTCGACGCCGGCCGCCTCGTACATCCGCACGAGCTCCCGGATCTGGGCCGGGGTGCCGATGGCGCCGCGCAGGACGTTGGCCAGGTGGGCCCCGAGGCTCTGGCCCATCTGGGCCGCCACGGCCCGGTCGAAGCCGAACCGCGCCCTGTTCTCGACGAAGTCGGCCCAGATGTCGGTGACGCCGGGCCGGTGGTTGCCGAAGCCGTAGTAGTGGGCCAGGGAGTAGCCGAAGAAGTGGGCTCCGTCGAGGCCCCGGTCGATGGCCTCCTCCTCGTCCTCGTGGCAGAGGAGGGGAAGCACGCAGGCCACGTTGGCGTTGACGGCGAACCCGGCCGGCACGCAGTGCTCCGAGGCGATGGTGGCGTAGTAGTCCTCCACCCACGACTTCGCCTCCGCCGCCTCCACGAAGGCGAAGGAGAGGGCGCCGATCCCCTTCGTGGCGGCCATGTGGATCGTCTCGCGTCGCGAGCAGGCGACCCACAGCGGCGGGTGGGGACGCTGGAGGGGCTTGGGCACGACGTTGCGCGGAGGCATGGAGAGGTAGGTCCCCTCGTGGCCGGCGAAGGGCTCCTCGGCGAGGAGCCGGGTGAGGACGTCGATGGACTCCTCCCACTGCGCCCGCTTGGTGGACCGGTCCACCCCGAACCCGAGGAGCTCCATCTCCGAGCTGGCCTCGCCGGTGCCGAGCTCCACGCGGCCCCCCGAGAGCAGGTCCAAGGTGGCCACCCGCTCGGCCACCCGGGCGGGATGGTTGAACCCGGGCGGGATCTGGACGATGCCGTGGCCCAGCCGGATCCGCCTGGTCCGCTGGCTGGCCGCCCCCAGGAAGACCTCGGGCGCCGAGGAGTGGGAGTACTCCTCGAGGAAGTGGTGCTCGACCTCCCAGACGAAGTCGAAGCCCAGCCGGTCGGCCAGCTCCACCTGCTCGAGGGCGTTCGTCAGGAGGGTCCGCTCGTCGTCGGGCCCCCATGGGCGCGGCAGCTGGTGCTCGTAGAAGATGCCGAAGCGCACGTGGCCCCTACCGCAGACGGAGCTCGAGCATCGAGTCGACGAGGGCCTCCACGAGGGCGCGGTCGCGCTGGGAGAGCCGGGCCAGCTTGGCGGCCAGGAGCGACCCGTTGGCGGCGCCGACCTCCCCGTTCGCCGAGGGCGCCCGCAAGGCGGCGATGGGCCGTGGGTTGGGCCGCCCCACCCGCGACAACACGTCCTCGACGGGGATCTCGAGCACGTGGGCGACGCGCTCGAGCATCTCCGGGCTGGGGTTGGGCAGCAGCCTGATGCCGCCGACCGCCTCCTTGCGGCCCGTCTCCAGGTCCTTCCACTGGGCCTCGGGGATCTGGGCCCGCTTGGCGGCCTCCCTCCGGCGCAGTCCGCGCTGCTCGCGCTGCTCGGCCAGCCAGCGGCCGAACTCCACCCACTGGCGTGACTCGTCCATTGGCCAAGCGTGCCCCCTGGCGGCAGCCGCGTCCAGCCCTCCCCGCCGCGCCGTCACGTCGTCGGCGGAGGTTCAGGTGCGCATCCCGTGGTACGGGCGCCGGCCGGGGTCGATGTCGCCCCGGCGAGGGTTGGCCTGGTCGCGACCGGAGAGGACCGGGTCGGTCACGCCCCAGTCGGCGCCGACCTCGGGGTCGTCCCACGCCAGGCCGAGCTCGTCGGCGGGGTTGTAGTAGCCGTCGACCAGATACCACAGGAGGATGTCGGTGTGGGTGGCGAATCCGTGGGCCACCCCGGGCGGGATGAACAGACCCCGGTCCTCCTCCCCGTCGAGGTCGAGCACCAGGGTCGCCCCGTCGGTCGGCGATCCCACCCGGAGGTCGTGGAGGACCACCCGGGCCCGTCCCCGCAGGAGGTACCAGTAGTCGGCCTGGTGGAGGTGGTAGTGGAGCCCGACGACGGCACCGGCCTGCTTCTCGGACCGGTTCCCCTGGACCATCTCCCGACCCAGGGGGAACCAGGAGCGGCGATAGGTCTCGACGAACCGGCCCCGCTGGTCGCCGTGGCTGTCGGGCTCGACGACGACCACGTCGTCGATGACGGAGGAGGGAAGGATCTTGGGCACGGCGGGCCAGGCTAGCCAGCCCGCCGGCGGCCCCGACGCGGGCCGGTCAGGGCTCGAAGCGCCCGAACCCGCCCCGGTAGTAGAGGAGGGGACGACGGTGCGGCTCGACGCCCATCTCCTCGACGAGCCCCACCACGAGCTCGTGGTCGCCGGCGTCGTAGGCCTCGACGAACCGGCACTCCACCCAGGCCAGCACCCCCTCGAGGAGGGGCGCGCCGTTGCCGGCCGGCCGCCAGCCCACGCCGGCGAACTTGTCGCCGCCCGAGACGGCGAAGTCCCGGCACAGCGCCTCCTGGTCCTCGGCGAGCACGTTGACGCAGAACCGTCCCACCGTGGCGATCCGGGGCCAGCTCGTAGACCCCTTGCCCGGGGCGAGGACGACCAGGGGCGGGTCGAGCGACAGCGAGGCGAAGGCCTGGCAGGTGAATCCTACCGGCTCGGGACCCTCGATGGCGGTGACGATGGTCACCCCGGTCGGGAAGTGCCCGAGGACCTCGCGGAAGCGGGCCGTGTCGAAGGGTCGCCTGTGGCCCCCCCGGCGCCCCTCGGCGGCGAGCAGGTCCTCACCCGGCTCGTCGGCGTCCCGTTCCTCGGTCGACATGTCGTCCCTCTCGGCGACGGCCGTCCGGCCGCCGCCGGGCGGCGGCGTCAGCGTCGGCCTACGTCGATCGCCAATCCTTCCGCGGCGCCGACCACGCCGTCGAGGCGGCCGGCCCTCTCGAAGCAGACGGCCTCGTCGACGATGCGGTCCATGTCGTCGTCGGAGTGGAGGGGGTCGTGGTGGTAGAGGACGAGGCGCCGGGCACCGGCCTCGGCGGCCACGTGGACGGCATAGGCGATGGTGGAGTGGCCCCAGGTCGCCTTCTCGGCGAACTCGTCGTCGGTGTACTGGGCGTCGTGGATCACGAGGTCGGCCCCGTCGCACAGCTCGAGGACGGCGTCGGAGACGGACTGGCGGTCGTCGGGCGCCTGGTGGTCGCTCACGTAGGCCACCGAGGAGCCGTTGGCCTCGATGCGGAAGCCGAGGGTGGTGCCCACGTGCGGCACCCGCCGCACGGTGACCTTGGCCGAGCCCACCGCCACGGTGTCGTCGGCCACCTCCTGGAACCGGATCGACCCGTGCAGCTGCTTCACCTGCACCGGGAAGAAGGGCGGGACGACCACACGGTCGATCACCTCGTGGAGGTCGCCGTCCTGGGGCGGACCGAAGACCTCCATGGTCCCCCCCAGGCGCAGGATCGGCCTGCAGAAGGGCAGCCCGATGATGTGGTCCCAGTGGAGATGGGTGAGGAAGGCGGTCAGCTCGATGGGGGCGTCGAGGCCGAAGCGGTCCTCCAGCGCGTGGCCGAGGGGACGGAGGCCGCTGCCGAGGTCGAGCACGATGGGCGGCTCGTCACCCACCTCCAGGGACACGCACGACGTGTTGCCGCCGTAGCGCACGTACTGGTGGCCGGAGCAAGGGCAGGAGCCTCGCACTCCGTAGAACGTGACCCGCAGTGGACTCCCCCTCCCCCAGGCCCACCCGGGGGTGGGTACCGAGAGGAGACTACCCTCCGCCCATGCACGAGGGGCAGGTCACGGCCAACGGACTGCGGTTCTCCTATCTCGCCGAGGGCCCCGAGGACGGCCCTCTCGCCCTCTGCCTGCACGGCTTTCCCGACACCGCCCACGGATACCGGTACCTGCTGCCCGCGCTGGCCGGCGCCGGCTACCGCGCCGTCGCCCCCTGGATGCGCGGGTACGCCCCCACCGAGGTCCCCTCCGACGCCGCCTACCAGCAGGGCGCGCTCGGCGCCGACGCCTGCGCCCTCCACGACGCCTTGGGCGGCGACGGCCGGGCCGTCCTCGTCGGCCACGACTGGGGCGCCTTCGCCGCCCACAGCGCCGCCCCCCTTTCGCCGGCGCGCTGGCGGCGCGTGGTGACGATGGCCGTGCCCCCGCCGGCGATCCTCGGCCAGAGCTTCCTCCGCTACGACCAGCTCCGGATGAGCTTCTACGTCTTTCTCTTCCAGACCCCCCTGGCCGAGGCCGTCCTCGCCATGGACGACGTCGATTTCCTCGGCCGGCTCTGGGCGGACTGGTCCCCGGGCTACGACGCCGCCTGGGACGTGGCCAAGGTGAAGGAGGCCTTGGCGACGCCGGCGAACGTCGCCGCCGCCCTCGGCTACTACCGGGCCATGTTCGACCCCTCGCTCGCCCAGGACGCCTACGCCGCCGCCCAGGGGGCCATCGGCACCCCGCCCCAGCCGACCCTCCACCTCCAGGGGACCGACGACGGCTGCATGCCGGTCGATCCCGCCCTCGACGTCGCCGGTGCGTTGTCGGCGGGGTCCCGGTACGTGCGGGTGGGCGGGGCCGGCCACTTCCTCCACCTCGAGCGGCCCGACGAGGTCAACGCCCACATCCTCGGCTTCCTGGCCGACTGACCATCTCAGGCCAGGCGCAGCGTCCCCGTCCGCCCCCGGCGCGCCAGGCCGTCGGCGACGAGGGCGCATGCCATCCGCTCGGCCCGTGGTCCGTCCTGCGGCCACCCGCATGCCGCCGCCAGCGCGGCGGCGGGCACCGGGCCCCGTCGCAGGGCCGAGACCAGCCGGCCCCGGCCCTGGCGATCCGACCCCTCGAACGGGCTCTGGCGCCGCCCCGGCCGGCCGGGATCGGGCTCGGGCCGGCCGGCGCCGGCCCAGGCACAGCACCGGCCGAGCGGGCAGTCGGCGCACCGCGGGGCCCGCCCCGTGCACGAGGTCGCCCCGATCTCCATGAGGGTCTGGTTCCAGCGCCACCCCCGGCCATCGGGTACGAGGGCGTCGGCCAGGGTCTGGACGGCGACGGTCCCGAGCGGGGCCCCGACCACGGCCCGGGCGAGGACGCGAGCCACGTTCACGTCCACGACGGCCACGTCGCGCTCGTAGGCGAAGGCCAGCACCGCCCGCGCCGTGTAGGACCCCACCCCCGGCAAGGCCTCGAGGTCGTCGAGACGGTCGGGGACCACCCCGCCGTGGTCCGCAACGATGGACCGGGCGGCGCCGTGGAGGTGGGCGGCGCGCCGGTTGTAGCCGAGACCGGCCCAGGCCAGCACCACCTCCGCCAAGGGGGCCTCGGCGCACCTCGCCGGCGTCGGGAACCGCGCCATGAAGGCGACGAAGGGCGCTACCACACGCCGCGCCTGGGTCTGCTGGAGCATGACCTCGCTCACGAGCACGGCCCAGGGATCACGCGTCGCCCGCCACGGCAGCGGCCGCAGGGACGCGGGCGCCACGGCCCCGACGGCACGGCGCACGGCCCGGCTCCGGGCCGCCGTCAGCTCCAGACGTCCTCCCCGTAGGGACGCCTGCGAGCCGGGGCGTCTGCGGTCTTCCATACCATCAGCTTGCGGCGGAAGTAGCAGACCTCCTCGCCGCGCTGGTTGAACGCCTTCGTCTCTACCGTGACCACGCCCCGGTCGGGCTTCGACGAAGAGGGGACCTTCTCGAGCACCTTCGTCTCGGCATAGATGGTGTCGCCGTGGAAGGTGGGGAACCTGTGCTGGAGGGTCTCGACCTCGAGGTTGGCGATGCAGGAGCCGCTCACGTCGGGGACGCTCATGCCGAGGACGAGGGAGTAGACGAGGTTGCCCACGACCACGTTGCGGCCCTGGACCGTCTCGTGCTCGGCGAACCAGGCGTTGGTGTGCAACGGGTGGTGGTTCATGGTGATCATGCAGAAGAGGTGGTCGTCGTACTCGGTGACGGTCTTCCCCGGCCAGTGCCGGTAGACGTCGCCCGGCTCGAAGTCCTCGAAGTACCGGCCGAAGGGTCGGTCGTAGACGGTCATGGCGGTTGATGGTGTCCCAGGCTCACGAGGGCGTCAAAGGCCGGGGTCGGGTGGTGAAGGCGAGTGCCCACTGCTCGTCGGTGTCCCCGTCGATCGTGAGCCGCCAGGTGAACCGGTTCCCGGCCTGGAGGGGCAGGGGCCCGATGTTGACGGCCAGCGCCACGTCGATCGGCGTCCCCTCGGGGACCGTGGGCGGCCGGGCCACGTTGAACTCCCCCCGGACCTCGACGGGCTGGGCGCCCTCGGGCGTCTCGATCATGACCGGCCGGCCGTCGGCGTCCTCGAGGTAGAGCTCCCAGTGGTGGGCCTCGTCCGCCTCGTGCCACCCGACGTCGATCTTCATGGCGATGGCCGAGGGCATGGGGTCGGGCCCGGTGAGCGACCAGCCGCCCCCCAGGACGAACAGCTTCCCGTCGGCGACCTGGGCGGCGTCGCAGAGGAGCATGGTGACCTTCACGCCGGCGACCCTACAGGCGCCGGCCGCCGGCGAAGTAGCTTCGTCCGGTGCCCGACGCGCTGCGAGACGACGTCTACCGGCGGCCCCTGGCGACGGCCCTCCAGCGGCTCGGCATCGGCCCGGGCTGGCGCTGCGTCGACGTGGGCGCCGGCGGCGGGGACGTGTCGGTGGCCCTGGCCGAGATCGTGGGACGCGACGGCCGGGTCTACGCCGTCGACAGCGATCCCCGGGCCCGCGACGAGGCCGCCGCCGCGGCGGCGGCCTTCAGCCAGGTCCTGGCCATCACCCAGGCCGCCGAGGACCTGGTCCTCCCCGAGCTCGTGGATCTCGCCTTCTGCCGCTTCCTCCTCATGCACGTGATCGACCCGGCCACGGTCCTGGCCCGCATGGCGACCGTCCTGCGCCCGGGTGGCTTCCTCGTGGCCCAGGAGCCCATCACCTCGGCGGGGCGGGTGGGCGGCGCGCCCCTGTCCATGCCCGACGCCCGCCACCCCGACGTGGGGGCGCTCTTGCCCTCGCTCGTGGACGGCGCCGGCGTCGAGATCGTGGACGCCTGGGCCGAGGCCCCCGCCGGCGTGGGACCGGGGCCGGTGACCGACTACCTGGCCTCGCTCACCGGTGTCGACCCCGGCGACGACCCGGTGGTCCTCCCTCCCCTCGTCACCGTCGTGGGGAGGCGGCGCTGACGCCTCAGTGGAAGGGGACCTGGCCGTAGGTGCTGCACAGGCCGAAGGCCTCGATGACCACGAAGGCGGCCACGACGGCGAGGACCACGAGACGCCCGCCGCGGCCGAGTGCCCGGCGCCGCACCGGCGCCATGTACCACTCGGGGAGGGCGGCGCCGACATTCCCCAGGAAGACGTCGATCGGCACGGCGTCGGGGGCGAGGCCTCCGGCCGGGTCGGCGGCGAGCGCCAGGGCGGTGAGCTCGGCGTCGGACACGATGTCATCGGACACGACGGTCATGGCGCGCTCCTCTCGGCGGGGACCAGCCTACCGAGCGCCTCTCCCCCGGCACCGGTCGCCGCCCGCGCCGGCTCGGGGGCCGTTCGCAGGAGGCTCTATGTTGGAGCGCCGTGCCCGAGCGCGCCGTGCCCGAACCGGACCTCATCGCCGCCGCTCTGGCGGTGCGCCTCGCCGGGGAGGCGGTGGGCGCCGCCGTACGGACGGTGGCCGGCGCCGGCGACATCGACGCCGCCCAGGTCCTCGCCTACGACGTCGCCCACGCTGCCGCAGCCGTCCGGACTGCCGAAGCCGTCCTCGACTACGGCCGGCACGGCGACGACGAGGCCCGCCTGGCCTGCGTGTTCGTGGCCGACGCCGTCTCCGAGCTGGCCGGCAGGGTCGTGGGGCGCGAGGCGCTCTGGGGCATCGCCCCCGACTGGATGGCGTCGGTCGCCGAGTTCGTCGCCACCTGGCGGCGGCCCGAGACCCTCGCCGCCATCTCCGGGCTCGAGGGGGACCGGCATCTCGACCCCGACTTCGAGCTCGTCCGGGAGACCTTCCACCGTTTCGCCGAGGAGCAGCTGCGCCCCCGCGCCGAGCACGTCCACCGGGCCAACGCCGACATCCCCGAGGAGGTGATTGCCGGCCTGGCCGAGATGGGGGCGCTCGGCCTGTCGATCCCCGAGGAGTTCGGCGGCTTCGCCTCGGGCGGCGACAGCGACTACCTGGGGATGGTGGTGGCCACCGAGGAGCTCTCCTGGGGCTCGCTCGGCATCGGCGGGTCGCTCATCACCCGCCCCGAGATCCTGGGCCGGGCCCTCCTGGCGGGCGGGACCGACGAGCAGAAGCGGCGCTGGCTCCCCGCCCTCGCCTCGGGCGAGGTGATGAACGCGGTGGCGGTGACGGAGCCGGACTACGGGTCCGACGTCGCCAACATCGTCACCGCCGCATCGCAGACCGAAGGGGGCTGGCTGGTCAACGGCGTGAAGACCTGGTGCACCTTCGCGGCCAGGGCCGACGTCCTCATGCTCCTCGCCCGCACCGACCCCGACCGCTCCAAGGCCCACCGGGGCCTCTCGCTGTTCGTCGTGGAGAAGGACCGGGCCGACGGCACCGGCTTCGTCCTGACCCAGGACCCCGCCGCCGACGGCCGGAGCGACCCGGCCGGCCGCATGGAGGGCCGGCCCATCGACACCCTCGGCTACCGGGGAATGCACTCCTACGAGATCGCCTTCGAGAACTGGTTCGTCCCCGAGGCCGACCTGGTGGGCGGCCCCGACGGCGTGGGCCGCGGCTTCTACCTCCAGATGGCCGGCTTCGAGAACGGCCGCCTCCAGACCGCGGCCCGGGCGCTCGGGGTCATGCGGGCCGCCTACGAGGCCGCCCGCCGGTACGCCGCCGAGCGGGTGGTCTTCGGCCGTCCCGTCGCCGACTACCAGCTCACCGGGGCCAAGCTCACCAGGATGGCGGTGCTCATCCAGGCCACTCGGCAGTTCTCCTTCCAGGTAGCCCGGCTCATGGCCAAGGGCGAGGGGACGCTCGAGGCATCGATGCTGAAGGCGTACGTCTGCCGGGCGGCGGAATGGGTCACCCGCGAGGCGATGCAGATCCACGGGGGCATGGGGTACGCCGAGGAGTTCCCGGTGAGCCGCTACTTCGTCGACGCCCGCGTCCTGTCGATCTTCGAGGGCGCCGACGAGACCCTGGCGCTCAAGGTGGTGGCCCGGAGGCTGGTCGAGCAGGTCACGTCTTGATGCCCGGCAGATTCGCCTCTTCGTGGCTCTTGAGGGGCAACCGCCAGGCACGGGGCTTCGTTGGGACATCCCCCGCGAGTGGCATCGTCCAGATGCGCATACTTCGCCTCGAGGCCTTAGTACGCGAGTCGCGCGTCCTGGAAATCGGGTGTGGCGCACTGCACCTGGCCCTTCCCCTCATCGACTTTCTCGACCGCGGCAAGTATGTAGGCATCGATCCCAACGAGTGGCTGCGACAGCAACCGCTAGAGCGGCGGCCGACACGCCGCCTCGTGCGCGAGAAGGGCGCCGTCTTCCTGTCCGGGGACGACTTCGATTCCACCGAGCTTGCCAGGCAGTTCGACTTCGTGTTCGCCCATTCGGTTCTGTCGCACGCTGCCCACTGGCAGCTGGGTCAGTTCTTGACGAACACCGTCAAGGTGCTCTCACCAGACGGACGGATCGTCGCGTCGATCCGGCTCGCCGAAGGAAACGAGTACGGAAGTAGCGGAGCTCCGGACGGCGTCGATTCCATGGACGAGGCGTGGGTCTATCCAGATGTCTCGTATTTCTCGGAGTCGACTCTGAGGAAGGCGGCCACCGACGCCGGACTTGACGTTCGAGTGGAACCCTCCTACACGGAGATGTACGTGGCGGAGCGACCAGACGAGTACCACGACTGGTTGGTCT
>JAGWNV010000048.1 GCA_028872975.1 Acidobacteriota bacterium | reverse complement strand
TGGTCGGGCCCGACGCCTACTTCCTCGACTTCGTCTCCCGGGTGCCCGCCGGCGTCCTCCAGCGGGTGATGGTGGCGGGCGCCCGCCGGCGCCGCTGAGGCGACCTCCGTCCCCGCGCCCGGCGCGGCGGCTCAGCGCCGGTGGGGCCCGAGGCCGAGGGCGCGGACGAAGCGGTTGATCTGGCGGTTGCCCTGTCGGTAGATGGCCCGGCGCACCTGGCGCTCCACCATCCCCTCAGCGCCCCCGGTCAGCCCGCCGCGGCGGTACCCGTGCTCCACGGCCTCGACGTTGCCGAGGTCTCTGGCCAAGCGGTACAGCTGGGAGCGGGTCGTGCTCATCGGGCCTGCTCCTTCGCCGCCCTGTCGGCCATGACCACCCGCTCGACGATGGCCCGGAGCTCGCTCGGGTCCTCGGTCGCCTCCATGGCGGCGAGCTCGGCCGGCGGGACCGGTGCGCAGCCCATACCCTCGTCGTCGTGGGCGCGCCGCCAGGCCAGCCAGGCCTCGCCCTCGGGGTCGTCGCCGCCCTCGTCGACGGCGTTCACGAGCGCCACCAGCTCGACGATTCCGTCCTCGTCGACGTCGTACTCGATGGCCAGCATCCGCCCTCCTCGTCCGCCAGGTGCGGGCCAAGGGTAGACCGCGGTCGTACGCTTGGACCGTGTACGGCGCACCCGTCGGAGCCCGGCAGGGCACGGCGCGTCTGGCCCGGCGCTGGCTGGCGCTCGAGGTGGCGGCGGGGTGCACCTTCCTCGCCGTCCCCGTCGACATCGTCCTGCTCGACTGGGTCTCGAGGACGACGTCCGCCAAGCCGGCCTGCGACACACCCCTGCCCCGGTACCAGGAGGCCCTGGCCACGGTGGTCCCGGTCTGCTTCGTGCTGCTCGGGATCGCCTGCGCGGTGGTGGGCATCGTGATGATCGTCCACGGGCGGCGCCACGGGGTCCGTCCCGAGCGCGACGCCGGCGTGGTGACGGTGGCCCTGGCCGCGCCGGCATTGCTGTGCGCGCTGGCGCTCGGCGCCGTCACCTGGTTCGCCGTGGGCTTCTCCACGTGGTGCTTCTAAGGCCGGCTCCCGGGCCCGACCGGGCCGGCGACGGACCCGGCCGCCTGCGCTCAGGCCGCCCAGCGCTCGGCGTCGGCCCGCTTGAGCTCGAGACCCAGCCCGGGACGGTCCTGGTCGGGGACGAGGAGGCCGCCCGGCTGCGGCTCCAGGACCCCGTCGAAGAGCAGGCGCTCGATGCGGACGTGGTCGTGGAAGTACTCGAGATGGCGCAGCCGCCACACCGCCGTGCAGGCATGGGCGCTCACCTGGGGGGCGCCGTGGGCCGAGAGGTCGATGCCGTAGGCCGCGCACAGGCCGGCCACCTGCAGGAAGCCGGTGATCCCTCCACATCGGGTCACGTCCGCCTGCAGGCAGTCCACGGCGCCGGCGTCGAGCACGTGGCGGAAGTACGTGGGGACGTACCCGTACTCTCCGGCGGCGACCTCCAGTCCGGCCGGCCGCCGGTCGCGGACCATCCGCAGTCCTTCGAGGTCGTCGGAGCTCACCGGCTCCTCGAACCAGCCGACCCCCGCCTGGCCGTAGACGGCCGCCCAGTGCAGCGCCTGCGTGCGGGTGTAGGCGCCGTTGGCGTCGACGTAGAGCTCGACGTCGTCGCCCACCGCACGCCGGGCCGCCTGCAGCCGGGCCAGGTCCTGCTCGGGATGGCGGCCCACCTTCATCTTGACCCGGGGGATGCCCGCCTCGACCCATCCCGACAGCTGCTCGGCGAGCTGGTCCAGGGGGTAGGAGCAGAAGCCGCCGCTGCCGTACACGGGCGTGGCCGGGTGGACCTGGTCGAGGGCGGCCACGAGGGGCAGGCCCAACAGCCGGGCCTTCAGGTCCCACAGGGCGATGTCCACCGCCGAGAGGGCGCAGGCCACGAGGCCCGGCCAGCCCAGGTTCCGCACCGCCCCCACCATGGCCTGCCAGCTCCCGCCGACGGCGAGGGCGTCGCGGCCCTCCACCACCGAGGCCAGCGTGGAGTTCACGACCCCGGTGGCGGCCTCGTGCCCGAACGTCCAGCCGATGCCGCTGTGCGCGCCCGCCTTCGCCTCCACGACCACCACCGTGGTCGAGTCCCACTCGAGGGTCCCGTCGGACTCGGGCCGGTCGGTGGGGACGGTGAAGGCCCGGGCCCGGAGCCTCCGCACCTCCACCCGGTCGTCGCCGGCAGGCGTCACTGGTCGATGTGGAGGAGGTCCTTGGCGTGCTCGGAGACCTCGGCCCACTTGCCCCTGAACCCCTTGGTGGCCACGCCCTTGGCGTCCTCGTCGCCCGAGGCCAGTCCCTTCAGCGTCTTCTTGAGCATCGACGGCTTCACGTGCGGGGGGAGCGGGGGCACCTGGGGGTCGGTGACGAACTCGAGGAGCACCGGGCCGTCGGCGGCGAGGGCCCGGTCCCAGGCCGGCCCCACCTGGTCCGGGGTGTCCACCTTGATCCCCTCGAAGCCCAGGATCCGGGCGAACTCGGCCGCCGGCACGTAGGGCACCGTCTGGGTGGCGGGGTTCTTGGGATCGCCGCTCAGCACCCGCTGCTCCATGGACACCTGGTTCAGGTCCTTGTTGACGAGCACGCAGAAGACGAGGGTGGGGTTCTCGGCGGTGAGCTCGGGGAGATAGTGCTTCACGGTGAGCAGCTCGTTCATCCCGAGCATCTCGAAGGCGCCGTCGCCGGTGAAGGCGATGACGGGGCGGTCCGGATGGGCGAACTTGGCGCTGATGGCGTAGGGGACGCCGGGGAGCATGGTGGCGAGGGTCCCCGACAGCGAGGCCCGCATGCCCTCGCGCATCTCGACCTGCCGGGCCCACCAGTTCGTGGCCGAGCCCGAGTCGGAGGTCATGACGCAGCGGTCAGGCAGCCGTTTGTTCAGCTCGTAGAAGACGAGTTGGGGGTTGACCGGGTCGGCCTCCTGGTGCGCCCGGTGGTCGAGCACCCGGCGCCACGTGTGGACCTCGCCTTCGACGAGCTCGCGCCAGGACCGGTCCTCCTTGCGCTGGAGGAGCGGCAGGAGCGCCTGGAGGGTGTCGTGCGCGTCGCCCACGAGCGAGACGTCGTTGGGGTAGCGGACCCCGATGAGCGACCCGTCGATGTCGATCTCCACGCACCGGGCCTTCCCGACCTCGGGGAGCCACTCGGCGTAGGGGAAGCTCGTACCCACCATGAGGAGGGTGTCGCAGCCCATCATCATCTTGTGCGACGGCTCGGTACCGAGGAGCCCGATGGCGCCCGTCACGTACGGCAGGGTGTCGGGGACGACGTCCTTGCCCAACAAGGCCTTGGCGATCCCGGCGCCGAGGACCTCCGCCGTCTCGATCACCTGCACGGCAGCGCCCCGGGCGCCCTGGCCGATGAGCATGGCCACCCGCGCTCCCTCGTTGAGGATCTCGGCCGCCTGGCGGAGCAACCGGTCGTCGGGCACGCAGTGGGGCTGGGCCCACCCCACGCTCGTGAAGACGCTCCCGTGCTCCCGCGGGGGATCGGCGTACTCGGCCTCCCCGACGTCCTCGGGCACGATCACCACGGCGGGCCGGCGCTCGGACAGCGCCGACTTGATGGCCCGGTCGACGACGTGGCGGGCCGAGTGTTCCTCCATGACGGTGGAGACGAAGCCGCCGACGTCCTTGAACAGGCTCTGGAGGTCGATCTCCTGCTGGTAGTGGGCGCCCACGGTGGTCCGCTTCTGCTGGCCGACGATGGCGAGCACCGGCTGATGGTCGAGCTTGGCGTCGTACAGGCCGTTCAGGAGATGGATGGCGCCGGGGCCGGAGGTGGCGATGCAGGCGCCGATCTCGCCGGTGAACTTGGCATGGGCGCAGGCCATGAAGGCCGCCATCTCCTCGTGGCGGGTCTGGGTGAACACGGGATCGCCGCCCACCCGTTCGAAGGCGCCGAGGAAGGCGTCGATGCCGTCGCCGGGGTAGCCGTAGACGCGGTGGATGCCCCACTCGCGCAGGCGGGTCAGGATGTACTGGGCGACGTCGCTCATTGGGCCTCCTCGTCGGTGCCCGACCGCTGCACCGGTGGTTGCCCCGGCAGCGATCGACCCCGTCTAAGACCCTTTCCCCCCGACGCGCTCCTTATGCCTGCGCGCTCCTCATGTCCGGGAGGAGGACCTGGTGGCGAGGAGGACGGGGATCCGCCGTGCCGTGGCCGCCTGGTACTCGGCGTAGGGCGGGTAGGCGGCGACGGCCCGTTCCCACCACAGGCGGCGCTCGTCGCCGTCGAGCTCCCGGACGTGGACGGCGAAGCGGTCGGGGCCGTCCTGGAGCCACACCTCGTCGGGGTGGGCGAGGAGGTTCGCGTACCAGGCCGGGTGGGCCGGGTCCCCGCCTTTCGACGCCACGACGGCGTACTCGCCGCCGTGCTCGACGCGCATGACCGGGGCCTTGCGGATCTTGCCGGTCTTGGCGCCCCTCATGGTGACCACGACGACCGGCAGGCCGGTGTCGAGGAGCGTCGTGCCCTGGCGGCCTCCTGAGCGCTCGTAGGTCTCGACCTGCTCCCTCACCCAGTCCCAGGCGCTCGGCACGTACTCGCCGTCCATGCCCCGAAGGGTAGCGACAGCCGGCCGCGGTGCCGCGGCCGCCTGAGGACTCCCCCCGGGCTCAGGAGGCGAGCGGGAGCTCGGCGGGCGTCTCGCCCGCCGGCTCCAGGGCGGCGTCCAGCACGTCTCCCACCGACTCGGCCAGGGTGAACTCGAGGGCGTCGCGCACCGCCTCGGGGACGTCCTCCAGGTCGGGCCCGTTGCGCACCGGCAGCACCACGTGGCGCAGCCCGGCCCGGAAGGCGGCGAGCACCTTCTGCTTGACGCCACCGATGGGCAGGACCCGTCCCTGGAGGGTGACCTCCCCGGTCATCCCCACGACGGGCCGCACCGGCCGGCCCGCCAGGAGGCTCACGAGGGCCGTCGTCATGGTGACGCCGGCGGAGGGCCCGTCCTTGGGCACCGCCCCGGCCGGCACGTGCAGGTGGAACCGCCGGCCCTTGAAGGCCTCCGGCGCGATGCCGAGCTCCTCGGCGTGCGACCGCACGTAGGACAGGGCGATCTCGGCGGACTCCTTCATGACGTCACCGAGCTGGCCGGTGAGGGTGAGGCCCTCGGGGCCCTCCATCGACGTGGCCTCGATGAACAGCACGTCGCCCCCGGTGCCGGTCACGGCCAGGCCGGTGGCCACGCCGGGGACGCTGGTGCGGTCGGCGGCCTCGAAGAAGAACCGGGGCCGGCCCAGCCACGACCGGACGTCGGGCCCGTCGACCTGCACCGGGGCGTCGAGCGCACCGGAGGCCAGCTTGGTCGCCACCTTGCGCAGCAGCCGGCCCAGCTCGCGCTCGAGGTTCCTGACGCCGGCCTCCCGGGTGTAGTCCGCCGAGACGACCCGGAGAGCCTCGTCGGAGATCTCGACCTCCTCGGGCCTGAGCGCGGTGCGCTCGAGCTGGCGCCCGAGCAGGTGGTGCCTGGCGATGGCCAGCTTCTCGTCCTCGGTGTACCCGTCGATCCGGATGACCTCCATGCGGTCGAGGAGGGGCCCGGGGATGGTCTCGGCCACGTTGGCGGTGGCGAGGAACAACACCTTGGACAGGTCGAGCTCCACCTCGAGGTAGTGGTCCCGGAAGGTGTGGTTCTGGGCGGGGTCGAGCACCTCGAGGAGCGCCGAGGAGGGATCCCCGCGGTAGTCCGAGCCGAGCTTGTCGACCTCGTCGAGGACGATGACCGGGTTCATGGTCCCGGCCTCGCGCAGGGCCCGGGCCAGGCGGCCGGGCTGGGCCCCGACGTAGGTGCGCCGGTGCCCCCGGATCTCCGCCTCGTCGTGGACGCCGCCGAGGGCGACCCGGACGAAGCGCCGCCCGAGGGCCCGGGCCACCGACTCGCCAAGGGAGGTCTTCCCCACGCCGGGCGGCCCCACCAGGGCGAGGATCGCCCCCGAGCCCCGGCCGCGCACCGGGGCGAGCCCCCGGCGGGCCTGCAGGGCCCGCACGGCCAGGTGCTCGACGATGCGGGACTTCACGTCCTCGAGCCCGTCGTGGTCGGCGTCGAGGACGCGCCGTGCCTCGGCGAGGTCGAGGTGGTCGTCGGACTCCTCCCCCCAGGGCAGCTCGAGGACGGTGTCGAGCCAGGTGCGGATCCAGCCGTGCTCGGGGCTCTGCTCGCTCGTGCGCTCCAGCTTGCCGATCTCGCGCTCCACGGCGACCCGCACGGCCTCGGGCAGGTCGCGGCCGGCGACCTGCGCCCGGTAGGCGTCGGGCGTGCCCTCCTCGCCGCCCTCGCCGAGCTCCCCGAGCTCCTTGCGGATGGCCTCGAGCTGCCGGCGCAGCAGGAACTCCCGCTGGGTCTTCTCCATCCCCTCCTCGACGCTGGAGCGGATCTGCTGGCGGATGCTCAGGTCGGCCAGGGTGTCGCGGGCCCATCCCAGCACCAGCCGAAGGCGCGCCGGCAGGTCGGTGGTCTCGAGCACCTTCACCTTCTGCGACAGCGAGAGGTCGGGCGAGTAGCCGGCGAGATCGGCGACCTGGGCGGGCTCGCTCACCTCGCGCAGGCGCTCGGCGATCTGGCGGGCCCCGCGCACCTCGAGGATGTTCTCGAGCACGGCCCGGTACTCCCGGGCGAGGGCGCGGGCCTCCTCGGAGGCCTCCTCCTCCTCGACGACGTCGACCTGGACCCACAGGGCCCGGCCCGTGCCCGGGACCCCGGTGCCCACGGCCACGCGCTGGAGCCCCTGGACGACCATGGCCGGCGACCCGCCCGGCAGGGCGCCGACCTCGACGATCTCGGAGAGGACGCCGATGGGGGAGTAGCGGCCGTCCACGTGGGGGACGAGGACGAGTTGGCCCCCGGCCTGACCGGCGGCCTCGGCGGCCGCCTTGGCCTCCTCGCTCTCGAGGGCCATGGGCACGACCATCCCGGGCAGCACGACGCCGGTCGTGAGCGGGAGGAGGGGGACGGTGTGGGTGAGCTGGGTCATCTGGTCTCCCGGTCGGGCGCCACGCCCGCGAGGCAACTGGTTGTAGCTTGAACAATCCCGCCGCCCGATTCGTTCCCGGGTGTCCGGCTCAGGGGCCCGCCCGACATACTCGGACCAGGAGGCGGCCATGGGGACGATGGACGGGCAGGTGGCGGTCGTGACCGGGGCGAACTCGGGCATCGGCAGGGAGACGGCCCACGGGCTCGCCTCGCTCGGGGCGACGGTGGTGCTCGCCTGCAGGAACGCCGAGCGGGCCGCCGGGGCCGTGGCCGAGCTCCGCCGCCGGGGGGTGGCCGGGGAGCTGGACACCGTGGCCCTCGACCTGGCCGACCTCTCGAGCGTCGAGGCCTGCGCCGGGGAGTTGACGGGCCGCTTCGACCGCCTCGACGTGCTCGTGAACAACGCCGGGGGCATCTGGTCGTCCCGGCAGGTCACCGCCCAGGGCTTCGAGCAGACCATCGGGGTCAACCACCTCGGGCCGTACCTGCTCACCCGGCTCCTCCTGGGCCGCCTGGTGGCGAGCGCGCCGAGCCGGATCGTGAACCTGAGCTCGGTCGGCCACCACTTCGCCGCCTTCGGGATGCGCTTCGAGGACCTCCAGAGCGAGCGGGCCTACGTGTCGCTCGAGGCCTACGCCCGTTCCAAGCTCGCCAACCTCCTCTTCACGAGGGAGCTGGCCCGGCGCCTGGCCGGGCGCGCCGTGGTCGTCCACGCCGCGCATCCCGGCGCCGTGCGCAGCGGCTTCGGGATGGACGGCGACCTCGGCGGCGTCCAGGGCATCGGCAACCGGGTGGTCCGCGCCTTCGAGATCACCCCCGAGGCGGGGGCCCGCACGCCGGTGTTCCTGGCCTCCTCCCCCGAGGCGGCCCGGTCGACGGGCGGCTACTGGGTGCGCCGGCGCCCCGGCCATGCCTCGCGCCGGGCCCGGTCCGACGCCGCCGCGGCGCGGCTGTGGCAGGTGAGCGAGGAGCTCCTCGCCGGGGCCGGCCATCCGGCCCCGCCCATGCCCTCCTAACCGTTCTTCGTGAGGTCCTTGAAGGCTGTGGTCCGGTCGCTGTTCGGCTCCTTCGGGAGGCCGAGCACCCGCTCGCCGATGATGTTGTGCTGGATCTCGTCGGTGCCGCCGTAGATCGAGGGGCCCTGGGTGAACAGCGCCATCTCGGTCACCATGGCGTGGAGCGGCTGGCCGGTGACCCCCTCGAGGGCGGCCCGGTCCTCGGCGCTGTAGCCGTGGAGGGTGCCGTACGGCCCGAGGATGCGCAGGCCCACGTCGCGCGACAGGCGCAGGATCTGGCTCATCGACAGCTTGGCGATGTTGCCGAGCCCGGGGATGTCGCCGCCTGTCGCCTTGAGGGCCTTCTGGCGCTGGCCCATGTAGCGGGCGATCTGGTTGAGGGTGTGGAGGCGGGCCAGGTCCTGGCGGACGACGGGGTCGGCGATGCGCCCGTTGGCCTTGGCCAGCTCCACGAGGACCTTCTCCGAGGCGCCGAAGAGCCCGGCCGGCGCCCCCGAGCCCCGCTGGGCCGTGCCCCGGACGAAGTCCCCGGCGCGGCGACCGAGGTCACCGGCCACGGTGCCCGGGGTGGCCGCCCCGCCCGCTGCCGATCCGCCACCGGCGCCGAGGCCGGCGCGCTCGAAGGCGAGCGTCGTGTTGGCGACGGCCCAGCCGTTGTTGAGCCCGCCGATGACGGCGTCGGCGGGCACCCGGGCCTCGGTCAGGAAGACCTCGTTGAACAGCGCCCGCCCCGTCATCTCTTTGAGGGGCCGCACCTCGATGCCGGGCTGGTGCATGTCGATGGCGAAGTAGGAGATCCCCTGGTGCTTGGGGACCTCCACGTCGGTCCGGGCCAGGAGCATGCCCATGTCGGCGATCTGGCCCGCCGAGGTCCACACCTTCTGGCCGGTGACCACGTACTCCTCGCCGTCGCGCTCGGCGCGGGTCTGGATCCCGGCGAGGTCCGACCCGGCGTTGGGCTCGGAGAACAGCTGGCACCAGGCCTGGCGCCCCGTGACGATGTCGCGGATGTAGCGCCGGCGCTGGGCCTCCTCGCCGTGGGTGGCGATGGTGGGGGCGGCGAGGAGCAGGCCCAGCCCGCCCGGCGCCCCCAGGGCGCCGAACTCGGTGATGGCCTGCTGGACCCGGACCGACTCGTCGCGCGAGAGCCCCTTGCCGTAGGAGTCCTCGGGCAGCGAGGGCGCCGCCCAACCGGCGGTGCCGAGCAGCTCCCACCACTCGCCCACGGTGCGCTCGGGGTCCCAGTGCTCGCTCAGCCAGTCCTTCACCTCGGCGGCGACGTCTCCTGCTGCGCTCATAGCCTCATTCTGGCCACAATTGCCCAGGCCGGCATCTCCGGAGGTCCGTCGTGGCGAAGCGAAGCGCAGGGCTCCTGCTCCACCGGCCCGGCCCCTCGGGTGTCGAGGTCCTGCTCGTCCATCCCGGCGGCCCCTTCTGGGCGCGCCGGGACGAGGGGGCCTGGACGGTGCCCAAGGGCGAGTACGACGAGGGCGAGGAGCCCGCCGCCGTGGCCGAGCGGGAGTTCGCCGAGGAGATCGGCGTGCCCGCCCCCGCCGGAACCCGGCGGGACCTCGGCGAGCTCCGCCAGCGGGGGGGCAAGTGGACGCGGCTGTGGGCGCTCGGGGCCGACCTCGACGTCTCGGAGGTCTCGAGCAACACCTTCGAGATGGAGTGGCCCCCGCGCTCGGGGACGACGGCGGTGTTCCCCGAGGTCGACGCCGCCCGCTGGGTGCCCCTGGCCGAGGCGCCCCGCATGCTCCTCGCCAGCCTGGTGCCCTTCCTCGACCGGCTCGAGGCCCTCCTCGACGAGGAGGGCGGCCCCCCGGCGACGGGTCGGTGAGCGGGGGCCGGACCCGGGGCCGAGGTTCGCGCCCGGGGTGGCCCGGGTAGAGGGGCGGTTCGTGACGGGTCCCGCGGGGCGCCCGGGGCGGGCGAGAGCAGGCCGCTCGTGACGGTCGCCTACTTCTCGATGGAGGTCGCCCTCGACGAGGCCGTGCCCGGCTACAGCGGCGGCCTCGGGGTCCTCGCCGGCGACCTCCTGCGCGCCGCCGCCGACGTGGGGCCGGACATGGTGGGGGTGACCCTCGTCTACCGCCAGGGCTATCTCGCCCAACGGCTCGACGACGACGGCACCCAGCACGAGGCGCCCGAGGCCTGGGACCCGGCCGCCCACCTCGAGCCACTGGCCGAGTCTGTGGTGGTCGTGCTCGGTGGGGAGCAGGTGGAGGTGGGCGCCTGGCGGTACGTCGTCCGGGGCGAGCGGTCCGAGGTGCCGGTGGTCCTCCTCGACACCGACCGCCCGTCGAACGGGGAGCGGTGGCGGTCGCTCACGGGCCGCCTCTACGGGGGCGACGGCGAGTACCGCCTCGCCCAGGAGGCCGTCCTCGGGCTGGGCGGCGCCGTCATGCTCGAGGCACTGGGACAGCGCGTCGAGACCTATCACCTGAACGAGGGCCACTCCACGCTCGTGGGCCTGGCCCTCCTGCGCCGGGCCAGGCACGAAGGGCCGGGGACCTCGGTGGAGGACGCCGTGGGCGACGTCCGGCGCCGCTGCGTCTTCACGACCCACACCCCGGTGCCGGCCGGCCACGACCGCTTCGCCGAGGACGCCGTCCGTCACGTCCTCGGCGAGGAGTCGCTGGGCGACCTCACCGCCCTGGGCGGGCTCGGCGCCGGGTGGCTCGACATGACGAGGCTCGGCATCGGCTCGTCGCGGTGGACGTACGGCGTGTCCACCCGCCACGCCGAGGTGACGAGGGCCATGTTCCCCGGCGTCGAGGTCCGTGCCGTGACGAACGGGGTCCACCTCGGCACGTGGGTGGCCCCGGCCATGGCGTCGCTCTTCGACGCGCGGGTCCCGGGGTGGCGGCAGGACAACACCCGGCTCCGCCTCCTCGACCGGGTGCCGGCCGCCGAGGTCGCCGCCGCCCACGCCCTTTCCAAGGAGGCCCTCGTGGCCGAAGTGGCCCGCCGCACCGGCCGGCGGCTCTCGGCGGATGCCTTCACGATCGGCGCCGCCCGGCGGGCGACCGCCTACAAGCGCATGTCGCTGCTCTTCTCCGACCCCGGACGGCTCGAGAAGCTCGTGGCCGAATTCGGCACCCTCCAGGTCGTGCTGGCCGGCAAGGCCCACCCGCGCGACGACGGCGGCAAGGAGATCATCCGGACCCTGTTCCGCGCCGCCGAGCAGCTCGGCGCCTCGCTCCCGGTGGTGTTCCTCCCCGGCTACGAGATGGGCCTGGCCCGGATGCTCGTGGCGGGGGCCGACGTCTGGCTGAATACCCCCCGTCCGCCGCATGAGGCCTCGGGGACGAGCGGCATGAAGGCGGCCGCCAACGGCGTGCCGAACCTGAGCGTCCTCGACGGGTGGTGGGTCGAGGGCTACCTGCCGGGCGTGACCGGATGGGCGGTGAGGGGCCGGCCCGTCGACGAGAGCCGTCCCGAGGCCGCCGCCGAGGCCGATGCCGCCGACGCCGCCGAGCTCTACGACGTGCTCGGGGCCGAGGTGCTCCCGCTCTACCACGGCGACCCCGGGCGATTCGCCGCCGTGCGCCGCGCCGCCGTGGCCTTCGACGGCTTTCACTTCACCGCCCAGCGGATGGTCCTCGAGTACCGCCGCGTCGCCTACGACCTCGACGGCTGACCGGCCGGCTCTTACGAGGCGGCGCTGACGGCGGTGTCGGCGACGGGGGCCTTCGGTGCCGGGCGCCCGCTGCGCACCAGCACGGGGTAGCGCTGGGCGTCGAAGCCGGCGACGAAGGCGCGCACGGCCGGTGGAAGGGCCACCACGACGCGGCGCGGGCGGACCCGGCCGGGGGAGCCGATGACGAGGCGGTCGTGGAAGACGCGCACGCTCGCCACCCGGGGGTCGCCGTCCATGACGGCGTGGAGGTACACGGCGAGGGCGCACTGCCGCGCGTCCGCCGGTCGTCCCTTCACGCCTGCCATCGCCAGCGACGTCGCCACCGAGCCGGCGGCGGCGCCGAGGGACCGCAGGAGCCCGCCTGCCTGCCTGGCCAGCGCCACCCGGTCGGATCGCCTGGGCCACTGCTCCGATTCGCTGTGCTGTGTCATCGCCGCGGATCTACCTGCGGCGGCCCGCCGTCAAACCTGGACCCAGGCGCCGCCGGCGCCGAAAGGGGAGCTCAGGCGTAGTGGTAGCGGTCGGCGGGGGTCACCGGGCTCGGGCCCGCCGCCGTGCGGACCGACACGTCGACGGTGCCCGCGCCATGGGCC
>JAGWNV010000331.1 GCA_028872975.1 Acidobacteriota bacterium | reverse complement strand
GGGGTCGTCCTCCTGGTCACCGCCACCCCGGGCTCGAGCAGGACCAGGGCCTCGGTGCCGAGCGACGGATGGGACTGGACCAGCTCGGCGAGGGGCACCCCCCGCTCGACCGAGTCCCGGACCAGCCCGCCCACCACCCCGTGGGCCTGCCGGAATGGCATCCCCCGCTCGACCATCCATTCGGCGAGGTCGACGGCGGCGGTGGTCGGCCCGTCGGCGGCGCTGCGCATCCGGTCCAGGTCGAACCGGGAGTGCTCGAGCATCCCGGCCATGGCCTGCAGTCCCGGCTCGATCTGGTCGACGGCGTCGAAGAGGGGCTCCTTGTCCTCCTGGAGGTCCCGGTTGTAGGCGAGGGGGAGCCCCTTCAAGGTGGTGAGGAGCCCGACGAGGTGCCCGACCAGCCGGCCCGTCTTTCCCCGGGCCAGCTCGGCCACGTCGGGGTTCTTCTTCTGGGGCAGCATCGAGCTGCCCGTGGCGTAGGCGTCGGCCACCACGAGGAATCCGAACTCCTCGGTCGACCACAAGACGAGCTCCTCGCCCAGCCGCGACAGGTGCACCCCGAGCAGGGCCAGGTCGAAGAGGGCCTCGGCCACGAAATCCCGGTCCGAGACGGCGTCGAGGGAGTTCTCGAAGCGCCCCGAGAAACCGAGCTCCTCCGCCACCCAGTCCGGGTCGAGGGGCAGCGACGACCCGGCCAGGGCACCGGCCCCGAGCGGCGAGACGTCGGTCCGGACCACGCTGTGGAGCAGCCGGTCGACGTCGCGCGCCAGCGCCCACCCGTGGGCGAGGAGGTGATGGGCGAGGAGCACCGGTTGGGCCCGCTGGAGGTGGGTGTAGCCGGGGAGATAGGCGTCGCCCGCCTCGACGGCCCGGCGCTCGAGGACCTCCTGGAGGCCCACGACTCGGCCCGCCACCCGCAGGAGGGCCCGGCGGGTGTAGAGGCGGAGGTCGGTCGCCACCTGGTCGTTGCGGCTCCGCCCCGTGTGGAGCTTCGCCCCCACGTCGCCGGCGATCTCGGTGACGCGGCGCTCGACGGCGGTGTGGATGTCCTCGTCCTCGGCCCGGAACTCGAAGGCGCCGCCCAGGATCTCGACCTCCACCCGCTCCAGGGCGGCGACGAGGATCGAGACCTCCGACGCCTCGAGGATCCCGGCCCGGCCGAGCCCCCGGACGTGCGCCCGCGAGGCGGCCAGGTCGTCGACGGCGAGCCGCCGGTCGAAGGCGAGGCTCACCGTGTAGGCCATCACCTCGTCGGCGGTGCCCCCGCCGAGGCGCCCCTCCCACAAGGTCACGACGGAGACCCTCCGGCGGAGCCGTCCCCCGAGCCGCCCTGGCGGGCCGCCCAGGTGGCCACGCCGAGGCCCCAGAGCCGGACGAAGCCCTCGGCGTCCTCGTGCTTGAACCGGTCGGCGGCGTCGTAGGTGGCGAGGTCGTGGTCGTAGAGCGACACCGGGCTGCGGCGACCCGACACGATGCAGCTGCCGGGACCGCCGACACCGGGGGACAGGGCAAGCCGGACCTCGCCGGTCACGTGCCGCTGGGTGGCTCCGAAGAAGGCGTCGAGGGCCTCCTTGAGCGGCGAGAACCACAGGCCGTCGTAGACGAGCTCCGCCCACCGGGGCTCGAGCCTGGCCTTCTCGTGCGCCACGTCCCGCTCGAGGGTGAGGTCCTCGAGGTCGCTGTGGGCCAGGACGAGGGCGAGGGCGGCCGGGCACTCGTAGGTCTCCCGGCTCTTGATCCCCACCCGCCTGTTCTCGACCATGTCGATCCGGCCCCACCCGTAGGCGCCGACGACGGCCCCGAGCTCGTCGACGAGATCCCCCACCGACAGCGACCGCCCGTCGAGGCTCACCGGCACCCCCGCCTCGAAGCCCACCACGACCTCCCGCCCTGCCTCCGCCGTCGGCCGGGTCAGGGTGAAGGCGTCCTCGGGCGGGGCCGCCCACGGGTCCTCGAGCTCCCCGCACTCGATGGCCCTCCCCCACAGGTTCTCGTCGATCGAGTACACCTTCTCCTTCGTCGCCTCGACGGGGATGTCGTGGCGGGCCGCGTAGTCGACGCAGTCGGCCCGGGTCATCCCCCATACCCGGGCCGGGGCCAGGATCTCGAGGTCGGGGGCGAGGGCCCGGGTCCCCACCTCGAAGCGCACCTGGTCGTTGCCCTTGCCCGTGCACCCGTGGGCGACCCCGTCGGCCCCCTGGC
>JAGWNV010000330.1 GCA_028872975.1 Acidobacteriota bacterium | reverse complement strand
GGGTCGATGAGCGGGGCCCTCGTCGGGGTGGCCGCCATCGAGCTGCTGCTCCACTTCTTCCCCCAGTGGGGCTACTTGATCACCGGCGGCGGCCTCGTGTGGATGCTCCAGGTCATGCCCGGGGGCATGGGCCACGCCCTCTTCCAGCTGCGCGACCGCCTCCTGCGGGTGGTGGCGGCCCGGCGCCACATCGAGGTGCCCAGCCTCGTCGCCGACCGGCGCCAGCCCGCCACCGACCACGCGCCGCGCGAGGAGGCCCTGCTCGCCACCGCCCTCACCGAGGAGGCCCACGAGCCCGGGGTCGCCGAGGCGGTCCTGGCCCGGGTCGAGGGGCGAGGGGCCGAGAGCCCCACCGACGAGGTCCCCGCCGTGGCCGGCTCCGGTGCGCCCCCTCGCCCGCCCCTGGGACATGCCGCCATGGGCAACGGCGACGGGCAGGGGCGCCGTCCGGTGCTCTCCTGCAGGGGGGTCGAGATCTCCTACGGTCCCGTCCAGGTCCTCTTCGGCGTCGACCTCGAGGTCCACGAGGGCGAGATCGTGGCCCTCCTCGGCACCAACGGCGCCGGCAAGTCGACCCTCTTGAAGGGCATCAGCGGCCTCGTCAAGGTGGGCGGCGGCGCCGTGGCCCACCACGGGAGGCCCACCACCAATTCGGCGCCCGACGTCATGGCCAGAAGCGGCATCGGGCTCATGCCGGGGGGCCGGGGCATCTTCCCCACCCTCACCGTCGAGGAGAACCTCCGCCTCGCCACCTGGCTGCTGCGCAAGCAGAAGCAGCGGGTGGCCGCGGCGCGCGGCCAGGCGCTCGAGCTGTTCCCGGTGCTGGGCCAGCGCATGCACCAGCAGGCCGGCAACCTCTCCGGTGGCGAGCAGCAGATGCTCTCTCTGGCCATGGCCTTCATGACCCGGCCCAAGGTGCTCATGATCGACGAGCTCTCCCTGGGACTCGCCCCCACCATCGTCTCCCAGCTGCTCGACGTCGTCCGCATGCTGCACGAGATGGGCACCACCATCGTCGTGGTGGAGCAGTCGGTGAACGTGGCCCTCGAGCTCTCCGAGCGGGCCGTCTTCCTCGAGAAGGGCGAGGTCCGCTTCTCGGGCCCCACCTCGCAGCTCCTCGACCGGCCCGACATCCTCCGCTCCGTCTTCATCGCCGGCGCCGGCGCCGTCACCGAGATCCTGAGCGACGGCACCGGCCGGGCGCCCGCGGCGGCGTCCTGGGGCGCCGACACCGACGGGACCGGCCGCCGGCCGCCGCCGCCCGACGCCCCGGTGGTCCTCGAGGTGCGCGAGGTGACCAAGCGCTTCGGCGGCATCCGGGCCGTCGACGGCGTGAGCCTCCGGCTCCACCAGGGGGAGATCCTGGGCCTCATCGGCCACAACGGCGCCGGCAAGACCACCCTGTTCGACCTCGTCTCCGGCTTCCTCCCCCTCGACGGCGGCCGGGTCATCCTGGGCCAGCTCGACATCGGGCCCTGGCCCGCCCACCTGCGGGCCCTGGCCGGCATCGGCAGGACCTTCCAGGAGGCGAAGCTCTACCCCTCGCTCACCGTGGCCGAGACCATCTCGATCGCCTTCGAGCGCCACCTCGAGTCGCGCGACCTCGTCGCCGCCGGGCTCCGCCTGCCCGCCTCGCTCGACTCCGAGGCCGACGTGGCCGAGCGGGTCGAGACCCTCGTCCGCACCATGGGCCTCTCCGCCTTCCGGGAGAAGCTCGTGGGCGAGCTCTCCACCGGCACCCGCCGCATCGTCGAGCTGTCCTGCGTCCTCGCCCAGGACCCGGCCGTCGTCCTCCTCGACGAGCCCTCGGGGGGCGTGGCCCAGCGCGAGACCGAGGCCCTCGGCCCGCTGCTCGAGCGGGTGCAGCAGTCGACGGGGTGCTCGATCCTCGTCATCGAGCACGACATGCCGCTGCTCACCGCCATCTGCGACCGGATGATCGCCCTGGAACTCGGGGAGGTGATCGCCGAGGGCACGCCGGCCGAGATCCTCGAGCACCCCCAGGTGATCGAGTCCTACCTCGGGACCGACTCGACCACCATCGAACGCTCCGGCGCCCGCTCCCTCTAGCGCCGACCGCCCGCCCCGGGCCCCGGCGGGGTCTCCGCCCGGCGGGCCCCCCCACCGGGCACCCGGCGCCCCCCTTTGGGCCGCCACCAGCGACCTTTGGACCCGTCAGCAGGGACTTTCTCCCCTGGGGGCC
>JAGWNV010000047.1 GCA_028872975.1 Acidobacteriota bacterium | reverse complement strand
TAGTCGGACTGGGGCTGGGGATTGGTGTCCGAGCCGTAGGCCGTCCAGTCGTTCCCGCTGACAGTGTTGCCCGCCACCTTGCCGTAGGAGCCGAAGCCGACCTGGATGCCGTTCTGGGCGACCAGGGCCGTCGGGGAGGTGGTGATGGTGTTGCCGGTGACCCGGCACACCACGTTCACGTCGTCGCAGGTGATGCCGTTCTTGCCGTACCCGCTCACCGTGTTGCCGACGAGGGCCACCGTGGCCCGGGCCGAGGGGTTGGTCCCGGCCTGCACCATCACGCCGAGACCGGCGCCGCAGCCGCTGTTGGTGGGCGTGACGTTCTCGACGGTCGAGCTGCGGAGGACCCCGCTCGTGTCGTGGCCCGCCGAGGCCTGGTAGAGCACCCCGACCAGGTTCTCGCTGCAGCCGTTCACGGCGGACTCGATCTGCGACCCGTCGATGGTGAGGCCCCGCAGTGTGACACGGTTGCCCGGCGTCACCGTCACGATGGCGTCGACCGGCTCGCCGGTGTTCTCGTCCGTGGCCGTCTGGGCGGCGGCCGTGGGCTGGATGGTGACCGTGCCCGACGCCTTCATGGTGAGGTTGGTGCCGATCGTGACCTGCTCGTGGTACGTGCCGGGGCAGACGACGACCGTGGAGCCCGACGACGCCGCGTTCACGGCGGACTGGATGGTGGCCTTGGCGCCGGGGTGACAGCTGCCGACGTAGACGGCGCCGGCGGCGAACGACGACGGGGAGGCCACCGTCAGCGCCGCCACGAAGACGGGGACGGCGCTCGAGAGGACGAGCAGGCGGCGCATGGCGGCTCCTTCCGACGGGAGGTGCCGACCGGTGTGTGTCAACACCCCTAGCGTGTCAACAACAGTTTCCGTCCCCGGCCCGGCGCGGCCCATCGGCAAAACTGATGAATTCCGCCCGGCGTGGCGCTCCCGGCGCCGGCGCCCGGTGACGGCGGGGGAGGAGGGGCGATCAGGCGCGCCGCGACCGGCGCCGGGCCAGCTCGAGGGCGCCGGCGGCGACCAGGAGCACCAGGCCCGCCGCCAGCAACAGCCACAGCCTCGGGCCGGCACCGGTGTAGGCGAGCGACGGGGAGGTCGCCGGCGCAGTGGTGACCGGGGCGGCGGTGGTGACCGGGGCGGCGGTGGTGACCGGGGCGGCGGTGGTGGTGGGCGAAGGTGCGCTCTCGCCCTGGAAGAGGATGGTGGCCATGGCGGACTCCCCGCTCTGGTCGCCGAAGGTGATGGTGCAGGTGACGCCGGCGGCCTGCTGCGTGGGGGTCGGCGGACAGGGGAAGTTGGCGGCGTCCGTCTTCGGGTTCTGGCCGGCGCTGTCGGTCGACGGGCAGGTGTTGACGGCGTCGGTGGCGGCACCGCAGGGCGGTCCCAGGGTGCCGGTGGCCACCGTGTAGGTCTTCGAGACCGACCCGGTGGCACTCGTCGAGGTCAGGCTGGAGGCGGAGAAGGACGGCCCGGTGCAGCCGACAGGCACCGAGTTGCTCACCGGCGAGCCCAGCGCCACGGTGGGCTCGTTCGGCGCGTTGTTGCACTCGAGGACGTTGCCCGGCTGCGAGGGTTTGAAGCCGGTCCCGTTCACCGCCACGCTGGCGCCGTTGGCGAGGCCGGTGGCGGGCGAGACCGTGATCGTCGGGCCGGCGGCAGAGGCGGTGCCCGCCGCCCCCACGGCGGCCAGGCCACCGGCGAGCAGGCCCAGCACGAGCCCACGTCGGGCTCGGAGCAGTCGCCGGACCGGAGCAGCCATCGGTCCAGCTGAGCACCGCCCTGCGGCCATAGGCGTCGTCAAGGTTGACGATTTTCTCTGCCGGGGGGCCCGGATGTCCTCAGGCCTTCCTCACCGACCACCGGAACCCCACCGAGGCGGAGCCCGGGCCGCCCGTGGCGCTCACGGTCACCTCGGAGCGTCCTCTGGCGGTGGGTGTGCCGGTCACCGTCCCGGTGGCCGAATCGATGACGAGGCCGGCGGGAAGCCCCGAGGCGGTGAAGGTGAGGGGTCCGCCCCGGACGTCGAGGGCGTCGATCTGGACCGACACCGGTGTCCCGACGGTGCCCCGCAGCCGCTTCCCGGGGCTCGAGAGGAGCACCGGCGAGTGGGCGTCAAGACAGCCCCCCTTCTTCCCCGAGTCGTTCGCCCACAGGCCCTGGACGTCGAAGGTCCCCGTGGCGAGCGTCAGGTAGTAGGCGGCGCCCGGACTGCCGGGGCTCACGAACTGGCACTTGTCGGCGATCTCGTGGCCCCGCCGGTCGGTCCACGCCGTCGACCCTCCCGGGAGCGGGTCGGTGAGCACTTCGGCGTACTCGTGGCTGGCCACCTCGGTGAGGCCGTCGAGGAGTTGGGGATTGGCCAGCCCGCTGCAGTCGGCCGGGTTGATGTCGGGGATGTAGGGCAGGTTCGTGAACGAGACGTTGGGGCCCGTCACCAGACTGCCGTAGTCCCCGGTGTTGTCGTGATAGGCGCAGAAGCCGTTGGTCGGGTCCAGCCACCCGCCGGGGTTGGTCCCGGTGGGGGAGACGATGACGTACTGGGCGTCGACGC
Source organism: Acidobacteriota bacterium (assembly GCA_028872975.1). Classification (GTDB taxonomy): domain Bacteria; phylum Actinomycetota; class Acidimicrobiia; order Acidimicrobiales; family UBA8190; genus UBA8190. The sequence goes on along the minus strand of JAGWNV010000047.1, from coordinate 9,768 downwards.
TCGTGTCGGAGAAGTGCAGGGCGGCGTCGGCGGCCTCCTGGGCGAGCTGGGCCTGGGAGATGGCCGTGATGCCCGAGCTGCCCGGCGGTCCCGACGGTGGGGTGTAGGAGGTGTCCTCCCAGACCCCGGCCAGGACGCTCGAGCTCGGGTAGGCGACGTGGGCCACCCCGGCGGCCGTGGCCGGGCAGGAGTGGGCGAAGGTGGCGATGCCCTGGCAGTACTGGGTGGCGATGGCGCTCCACAGCTCGGCGTCGCCGCCCAGGCCGGCGTAGAAGGCCTGGAGCTCGGGGGCCACCCCGTCGGGGTCGCCGCTGAAGGTGGCGTATCCCGCCCCGTCGGTGCCCTTGCCCCCCCACTGGGAGCCGTAGAACACGAGGTAGACCTTGGGGCTCCCGGTCACGACGGCACCCCCGTCATAGCGCAGGGGGCCGCCGAGCGACCCCTTGGGGCGGCCCCGCGTCTCGAGGTCGGCCGCCGGGATGCGCTGGGCGGCCTTCTCCGTCGTGGGCCGGGGGACGGCGCCGAAGCGGTGGGGGTGGCCGAGGGTGGGGTCGGTGAGGGGGGCGGTGGCGGCCACCGGCCCGGTGGCGGCCCCCGCCGGTGCGGCCCCCACGAGGACGCCCACCACCAGCACCACCAGGGCGGCTGCCGACCCCCACGCTGCACGCGCCTTCCTGGTGGCCTCCAGGGGCGCCGCCGGCATCCTCTATGCGTAACGAACCCGGATGGGCCGGGGCATCCCCACGATTGGGGATTTCGAGCCGAACGGCAGACAGAGCCGTGCACAATGGGCCGGTGTCCCCAGGCCCCCACCTTCCTGACGGGATCCCCGCTGACGCCATCCCGGCGGGGCCCGAGGAGGCCCTCCCGCCCCGGCGCAGGCTGGGACGGCGCCTCACCGGGAGCGGCATCGAGGTGGGGCCGGGCCGCTCCCCTTTCCGGCCGCCGGGGGTGACGGTCCGCACCGTCGGCCAATGGCACCCCGCCGGGGCCCCGGACGGGGGCCGGGGGTTCGACCTCGACGCCCATCCCGGCGGGGGCGGCGGGGACGAGCCCGTGGCGCCCGATGTCGTCGCCGACGTGAACCTCGAGCGCCTCGGGGCCTTCGCCGACGCCAGTCAGGACTTCGTCATCGCCAGCCACGTGGTCGAGCACCTCGCCGACCCCCTCGGCTTCCTGAGCGACGCCCACCGGGTGCTGCGTCCCGGCGGCGTGCTGCTGCTGTTCCTCCCCGACCGCCACCGCACCGCCGACCGCTTCCGGCCCCCCACCCCCCTCGGGCACTTGGTCGAGGAGCACCGGGAGGACACCACGGTGGTGAGCGACGCCCATCTCGCCGAGTACGCCCGCGACCGGGGCATCGCCCTGCACCGGGGCCGCCGGCGCCGGGAGACCCTGGACCGGCTCCGGGCCCAGTCGGTCCACGCCCACTGCTGGGACGCCGCCGAATTCGTCGAGATGCTCCGGTGGGCCGCCGAGCACCTCGGCCACCCGTGGGAGCTCGAGGACGGCTGTCTCTACGAGCCGCCCTTCTCATTCTAGTTCGGCTTCCTGCTGCGCCGGGGGGAGACCGACATCGACGTTGTCACCCGCGGCGCCGACCTTGCGCGCCGCTGGGGTCGGTGGAAGGAGCAGGAGCGCCGGCGCCGGCCCCGGGTCTTCGACCCGCCCTCGAGTCGGCTGCCCGCCTGGGCGCATCGCCTCGGGAGGCGCTGGCGTCGGCGCCTGCCCGGGCCGTGGTCGTCGTGGCGCCACCGACTGCGCTAATGGTCTGCCCCCATTGAGAAGGCGCCGGCCCCCCGAGGTGCGTCAGCCGCCCGCGCCGGCCGCCCGGAGGACGCAGCGGGGGATCGTGGGGCGATCCCAAGTGTGGAGCCCGGGCTTGGCGCACCGCTGCACCACCCGCGGCGCCACTCCGAGCGGGGGGTCCTTCCCCAGGCCGTACCAGACCCAGCTGTCGGCCTGGAGCCGGGGCATGCGGCCGAAGGTGTCGGTGAAGAAGGCCAGGGCGTAGGCGGCGCTGCGCCCCTGGCGGGTCATGACCACGTCCTGGACGCCCCAACGGGTGAGGTCGCTGCGGAGCTGGGCGACGGCGCCGTGGGTGGCCGCCGGCAGTCGTCCGTAGCCGGGGATCGTCAGCTGGTCGAGCAGGAGCCTCGACCCTCCGAACGGAGAGACGCCGCTGCTGTGGTGCCCGTCGGCCCCGGGCACGATGAGGAACCCGCCGAGGAGCCGGAAACGGAAGGCGTCCATCGCCTGCCACCCCATGGCCTGGGTGACGAAGCCGTCCGGGTAGGGGTAGACGAGGAGCTCGGTGCCGGCAGGGAGCCGGGGCGCCACCGTGGTGAACCACCGCGGCGTGGGCAGCTTGTGCAGCCGGAAGGGGAAGCTGTAGGTGACCGCCACCGGGACCAGGGCCACCACGGCCAGGGCGGAGAGGCCGAGGCCGACGACCGACCGTGCACCGCGCAGCCTGGCCCGCAGCCCCGCCAGCGGGCCGGGTCCCGGGGTGGTGGCCCACCGCCACCAGCTGTCGGCGGACAGCGCCAGGAGCAGCGCCGCGCACAGGACGGTGAACGATGCCAGTCGATTGGGGATGATCTGGGAGACGATCGGCAGGTGGTCGAGGGCGCGCCAGGGGAGCCAGATCCCACTCGTCGAGGGGCGCTGCGGGATGACGACGGTGCCCAGGGACAGGGCCCAGCTGACCACGCCGACCGCGGCCGCCCACCAGGCGAGCCGGAGCCGCCGCCACACCACGACGGAGGCCATGACGAAGACGAGGACCCCCCAACCCAGGTAGGACCACTGCGGCCCGGAGGCGCCGATGTACCCGTCGCCCACCACGGCCCGATAGGCGCCGGGGTCGATGGGAGCAGCGGGCGGGGAGCCGAACACCGTGGTGAGCGGCCAGGCCGCGCCGGCGATGTGGCGGGGGCCGGCCAGGGCGTACCAGGCCGGATAGGCGAGCAGGGCGGCGGCGATCCCGCCGGCCACCCCGAGGCCGACGGCGGCCTGCCGGGCCCGGCGCCAGGCCTCCCTGGGGGCGAGCGCCACGGCTACGACGGAGCCCACGACGCCGATGAGCAGGGTCTCGGCCAGCACCTCGGTGCCCACGAAGAACTGGACCACGGTGAGGAGCCCGAGCGCCAGCCCCACGCGTGCCGGCGGGTGTCGGCGACCCACGAAGAGCTCGTAGAGGCAGAGGAAGGCGAGCGGTGGGTAGAAGAGCCAGATCTGGAAGAAGTGCCCGAAGGGGTCCGAGTCCACGATCATCGGCGAGAACCCGTACAGGGTCGCCGCCGCCAGCTGTCCGGGGACGAAGCGGGTCACCTTGCGCACGGCGAGGAAGAAGCACCAGGCCGAGACGACCGGCGCCAGGGTGGCCAGCACGTTGAAGGTGGCGACCGGCCCCCACAGAAGCGTCACCGGGGCGAAGAGGAGGGCACCGGCGAGGAAGGTGGTGTTCACGAGCATGTTGGCCCCGCCCTGGCCGGCCTGCAGCGCATTGGTGAAGAAGGGGTTGTGCCCGTGGAGCACGGCCCAGGGGCCCCAGGCGAGGTAGCTCAGCTCCTCGCTGGAGTCGGCGCACTGGCAGGCCATCGAGCTGGAAGGGTGACCGGTGATCCACACCTTCCACCACATGAGGACGGCGAGGAGGAGGAAGCCGGCGATGACCGACAGGTGCAGCAGGAGCGCGGGGTGTCGCCCGCCGGGGCGCGACGCCGGGAGCGGTGCATCGTCGGTCAATGCGGGAGCCAGCAGGTCGAGGTCGACCTGGCCGACTCCCGGCTCGAGTGAAGTGGTCATCCGGCACGTCCCCCCGTGCGGTGCCGTCCAGCCGCGGCCCTAGGGCGCCGTCAGGGCACCAGCCATTCGCCGTAGTCGGTGGCGGCGCCGGCCGCCGGATAGAACTGGACCTTCGTGATGTCGGCGGACTTGCCGACCTCGAAGGCCACGCAACTGTTCGTCGTCTTGCCCGGCGCCGCCTGGTACTGCGGCAGGGCGCTCCCACAGTCCTTGAGCGTCACGTGGGCCGGGACGTAGGTCCGGCCTCCGGAGGCCACGAGGTCGGCATCGGCGTTGGCGTTCCCCGACAGCTCGTGGGAGGCGGTGTTGGAGAACTGCAGGAGCACGGCGACGTACCGGCGGCCGCTGGCGGGGGAGGACCCCGACCCCTTGGCGGGGTCGACCACCTGGGTCACCGTGAGCTGGAACGGCCGGCCGGACCCGGTCTTGAGGTCCAGCGTGTCGCCGACGTGGGCGAGGCTCGACGAGCCGGCCGGGTGGTCGACCAGGCCCGAGGTGCTCGAGGTGCAACCGGCGGCGAGACCGGCCGGTGCCACGAGCACGACTGCAACGAGATGTTTCCGCAACCGCAACTGTCCCCCCTGGTCGGACGAAGCGTCCATCCTACGTCACGATCTGTTGCCGGAGGGCCCGCTCTCGGGTTCCTCCCCGTCACCGCCACGCCGGCGGGTCCCCCCCCGGCCGCCGGCGAGAGCGCCCACCGCCGCCGTCCGGCGGCGAGCAGCAGCAGGCCGCCGACGAGCACGAGGGCGGCACCGGCCACGGCCACTGCCTGGCCCCCGGCGCCCAGGCCGGTGAAGGCCAGGGGGCCGGACGGCTGGGTGGCCGCCGGTGGGGCGGGCGACATCGTGGCGGGCACCGGTCCCGCCGGCGACGTGGGGACGGTGGGTGGCGGCGTCGTGGGTGTGGTCCCCGGTGGCGAGCCCGGGGAGGTGGAGACGTTGAACGTCGAGGTGGCCTGACAGCCGTTGCTCCCGGGGAGCGAGCTGTAGGTGCCCCCGTGCTTGAGCGCGTTGTGGATGGTGTTGTCGCGGTTGGTGACGAGGAGCCGCGACGGCTTGGGGCCGGGCCGGAAGGCGAGGTCGAACATCACGGCGCACAGGGTGGGCGGGACCTCGTTGGCACTCTTGTAGGTGTGGGTGCCCGACCAGGTGCCCGACACGTTGCCGGCGTGCTTCTTGGGGACGTTCGTGACGGTGAAGGTCCCGCACGGGTCGGCGGGGTCCCACAGCACCTGCTGCGGCGCGTTGAGGCCGTCGCTCCCGGTGGCACCGAGCCGGGCGCTGTACTTGCCCAGCCTCGGGTAGTAGATCCGGTATCCCTTGTCGTTGGGGTCCTGCCAGGCGATGGACCAACCCACACCGACGCGGCCGTCACACGGCCTCTTCACCTTGGCGTGAAGGCTCGTGTAGGGCCAGCTCCAGGTCCCGGTGACCGTGACGGTGACGTGGCCGCTGGAGGCGTCGACGACCTCGGTACCGCCCGTGCTCGAGGGGGCGGCGGTATTGGCGAAGGCGGGCGGAGCCGAGCCGATGAGGAGCCCGAGCGTGCCGAGGACCGAGGCCAGGAGCCCGAGCGCGCCGCAACGGGCGCTGTCGCGCCGCGCGTGTCTCTCGTCACCCCCAGAAGGTGCGGCGTTGTCTCTCACGAACCACGTCCCCGAAGTCGAGGATACGCAGGAGGACCTCGCCGACGCATCGTCAGAAATGACGAGAGAAGTGGTGGTGCGGGCGCGAAGCGCGGTCGAGTGGCATTGTTCGCGTGCATGGGCCATCGCCGCCGGATCGCGCTGGTCGCCCTGGCGGTGGTCGTCCTCTTCCTGGGCCTGACGGCGCGACTCTTCGTCTGGCCACCGACCGACAGGCCCACCCGGGTCGACGCCATCGTCTCGACGGGCGGGGACCCGGGCCAGCGCCGCGCCCACGCCGCCGTCGCCCTGGCGGCGAAGGGGTACGCCCCGGTGGTGGTGGTGTCCCTCGGCGGCTACCGGGTCCCCTGTCCCCGGCCTCCGCGCCGGGTGAGGGTCCTCTGCTTCCACCCCGACCCGGTCGACACCCGTGGTGAAGCGGAGTACGCCACTGCGTTGGCCCGCAAGAACCACTGGTCGAGTCTCATGGTGGTCCCCGAACGCAGTCAGTCCACTCGGGCGAGGCTGCTCTTCCGTCGCTGCACCGCGGCACGACTCGTCGTCGTGCCCGTCCAGGACGGTCTCCTGCACCTGCCCTGGGACGTCGCCTACGAATGGGGCGCGTTGGCGAAGGCCATCGTGCTCAAGCGCTCCTGCTGACCACCACCGGCCCGGCCCCCCGGGCCGGTGGTCCGGGCTCAGCGTCGGCCGCGCGCCGCCTTGCGGGCCGGCGCCCGCTTGGCGGGGGCCCTCCTGGCCGGGGCCTTCTTGGCGGCGGCCTTGCGGGCCGGGGCCTTCTTGGCAGCGGCCTTCGTGGCGGGGGCCCTCCTGGCCGGGGCCTTCTTGGCGGCGGCCTTGCGGGCCGGGGCCTTCTTGGCAGCGGCCTTCGCGGCCGGGGCCTTGCGGGCCGGGACGGCAGCGGACTTGCCGGCCGCCTTGACCAGGTCGTCGAGGAGGGGGAAGGCGCCGCGCTTCAGACGTGGGGCGTTACTCGGGTTGAGCACCGCCTCCTTGAACGCCTTGACCGGGGTGATGCGGGCCTTCTTCGACGCCTTGATCATGATCTGCTCGCCGGTGGCCGGGTTCCGCCCCATCCGGGCCGCCCGGTCGACCTTCACGAACTTGGCGAATCCGGTGATGGCCACCGGCTCACCCTTGGACACGACCGCCGTCACGACGTCCGTGAACCCTTCGAGGACCTTGGAGACGGTGGACAGCTCGACGTCCGCCTGAACCGCCACCGACTTTGCCAACTCGCGCTTGTTCATGGGCCGCTTTCTAGCGGACGGGAACCGGCGAGTCGAGCATTTCCTCGCAAAAACCGCATCGATTCCGCCCCGGAGCGGCCTCGGCCGTCACCGTGGTCGGAGCGGCTCGGTTCAGAAGAGGACCGGCGGGCGGTGCAGGGAGCTGTGGATGAGGAGCAGCCAGGCGATGGCCAGCGCGCCCGTGCAGGCGGCCACCAGCGAGGTCATGGCCGCCCGGCGGACGATGGGTCGGGACAGGTTGCGCCTGGCCCGCCAGGCCGAGATGGCGGCGTAGGGGCCGAGAAGCCCGAGGAACAGGCTCACGACACCGAGCAGCCAGGACCCGCCTCGAGACGTGAACTCCTCGCTCACCACCTGGACGCTCAGCACGATCTCCCCGCCTATCGCCGCCAGGCCGGCGCAGGCGGCGCCCACGGCGACGACCCGGTCGCCGCCCGAGGGCCGGCGTCCAGCCCGCTCGTCACCGTGAAAGCTCTCGCTCCACATGGGTCGTCAGGCCAGGAGGCGGACGGGCGGAACGGCTAGGAGAACGACTGGTTGACCTTCTCGATCAACCGCATCCACATGATCCGCTCGTCGGCGGCGAGGTCGGAGGCCCGGTGGTCCCGGGTCCACTTGACGTACTCCTTGGCCAGCCGGTACGGGGTGAATTCGACGCCGCCCGCAGCCGCGAAGACCTCGTCGACGGGCCGGCCGCCCCAGTCCATGCCGGCCCCGCCCGTGACGTCCCAGCCGAGCTCCTTGCCCACGGTCACGAGGGTCTCCCGGAGGAGCTCTTCTATCCGGGGCGCCCCGACCGGACCGCTGTAGACGTCCTTCGTCCGGAGCACGCGACGGTCGCCGAGCTTCTCGACCAGCGCCTCCTGCTGTTCGGCGAGCTCGGAGCTCACGTCACCGTCGAGGAGGGCGGCCACCCCCAGGCCTTCGGCGTGGAGGAAGGTCGAGAAGTACGCGATCCTGGCCAGCGACCCCACCGGGAGCAGCTCGATGTCGTTGTCGAGGGCGGCCATGCCGGCGTCGGCCAGGAGGGTGGCGGTCGCCTCGAGGTACCAGAAGTCGGTGAGACTCTCCAGGATGAAGACCTTGCGCCCCGAGAACAGCGACGAGGCCAGGTCGTAGGCGAGCGCCTCGCGTAGGGGGAGGATCGACGCAGGGTCCTCGGCGTCGAACCCCCCGTGCACCTTGGTGCCCGTCGCTCTGTCGGCGAGCTCCACGACCCGCACTCGGTCGAGCTCGTCGGTGCCCACCAGGAATGGCGAGTGCGTGGTGAAGAGGAGCTGGCTGGTCTCGCCGAGCTTGGACAACGTCCGGCGGAAGTCCCGCTGCTTGAGCCCGTGGAGGCTGAGGCCCGGCTCGTCGAGCAGCAAGACGGCGCGCTTGTCCCGTTCCGACGCCTGGGCGAAGAAGACGACGAAGAACGAGACCAGCCACCGGAACCCGTGGGAGCGCTGGTCGAGCTCGATCTGCACCCCGAGGGCGTCTTCGACGACGACCTTCAGGTACTGCTGGTCGGCGGTGACCCGGATGGCGTAGTCGGGCCGGCCCGAATCGTGACCGGCCTCGTCGTCGGGAACCCCTGGTTGCCAGACGGTCCGGATGTGGTTGGTCAGCTTGAGCGAGGCGGCGGCCAAGGCGGCGTCGCGCTCGTCGAGCTGGGCCCGGAAGCGCTCGAATCCCTCGAAGTCGCCGCTTTCGGGCTCCTTCGCCCGTCCCATGTCCGAGAGTTGGCGAGCCGAGAACCCGAGCAGGCTCAGCAGGCAGAGGTTGCCGAAGTTGTACTCGTCCGACTCGTCGACGGCTCCGGACTCGATGGCCTCGGCCAGGTGACCGAGGTGCAGCATGGGCGTCACCGACGGGTAGGTGGCCACATAGACCATCACCGGAAGCCTGGCCCGGAAGAAGTCGAAGCTGTGCACCTGGCCGTCCACCGACCCGATCGACGCCCGCAGGCCGGCCAGATCGGCCGTCTGGTCGGCGTTCCCGGGATCGACGTGGGGAACGACATCGGTGTCGATCCAGGCGATCAGCTCCTCGGCGAGCTTGCCGCCGGTGTCCGCCGTGCCGATCGTGGCGAGGATCTGCTCCAGCTTCTCGCTGGCCTTCACCGGGGAGTTGAGGACGGCGAGCGGGTCGTCCGCCCCCTCCTCGGCCGTCGCGACCTGCTGTCTGCTGTCGACGAAGGCGGCGATCCGGCGAAGGTGGTCGACGAGCTCTCCGGCCGTCGGGACCTGGGGCGCGCCGAGCAGCTGCTCGCTGACGGAATTGTCGAGCCGGACGGCGCGGGAGTACCGGCAGTGGACGAGCGCCGGCGAGATGGCGGCGAGCTCCTCGCGCTCGCTGTCGTCGAGCTCGTACTCTCCTTCGACGACCACGACGTCCGAAGGCCGCAGCTCCCCGGACTGGATCCGGTGGTACTCGGAGCGGGGAAAGTCCCGCAGGGGATCGAAGGATCGGACGAAGTGGCCCGGGTTGAGCTGCTCGAGCGCCCGCAGCACGGCGGTCTTCCCGCCTTCGTTGGGCCCGACGAGGATCGTCTTGGCCGGGTCGACGTCGAACCAGCCGCTGTCCTTGATACTTCGGTAATTCCGGACCCTCGCCCGCTGCAGTCGCATCGACTCGATCCTAGTGGTCCGCGTGCCTTCTCAGCGGTCGTTCATCCCGACCAGTCGCGCCGCGATCGCCGCCAGTCGACCCCCGCGAGCGCGCTGTCGGGGTGCCGGTTGGCGGTCCATGAGATCGGCGAGCGTCGCGTCCGGTGTGTCGATTGCCGTCGGCGCGACGGGCAGGGGCGCGGTGGCGGGGTCGCCCCCGTTGGTGGCCGCCAGTGACGGCTCGGGCACCTGCAACGGCGGGGGCGGGCTCGGAGGCGCCATGGGAGGCGGGCTCGGAGGCGCCATGGGAGGCGGCGGAGGCGGCGGTGGTGCCATCGGCGGCGTCGGAGGCGCCGGCGGCGGCCCGGCGGGTCCTTCGGCCGCGACCGCCGACACACCGGCCGGGTCCTGCGCAGGCGGCCGTTCGAGGGGCGGGCTCCATCCCCGGGGTGCCGGCGGGGTGGGCTCGAGC
>JAGWNV010000329.1 GCA_028872975.1 Acidobacteriota bacterium | reverse complement strand
CGACACCGACGTGTACTGGTGCGCGGCCGACATCGGCTGGGTCACCGGCCACAGCTACATCGTCTACGGGCCCCTGGCCAACGGGGCCACCTCGCTCATGTACGAGGGCACCCCCCATCCCGGGGACAAGGACCGGTGGTGGAAGCTCATCGAGAAGCACAAGGTGACGATCCTCTACACGGCGCCCACCACCATCCGGACCCTCATGAAGTGGGGCGCCGGCGAGCTCGAGCCCTACGACCTCTCGAGCCTCCGGGTGCTCGGATCGGTGGGCGAGCCGATCAATCCCGAGGCCTGGGTCTGGTACCACACCTATGTCGGCGGCGGCCGGGCGCCGGTGGTGGACACCTGGTGGCAGACCGAGACCGGGGGGATCCTCATCACGCCCCTGCCCGGGATCACCGTGGCCAAGCCGGGCGCCGCCATGCAGCCGTTCCCGGGCATCTCCGCCGACGTGGTGGACAACGACGGCGTGCCGGTGGGCAACGGGAGCGGGGGGTACCTCGTCATCACCGAGCCCTGGCCGGGGATGCTCCGGGGCATCTGGGGCGACGACGAGCGCTACCGCCAGACCTACTGGTCGAGGTTCAAGGACGTCTACTTCGCCGGCGACGGGGCCAAGAAGGACGAGGACGGGGACCTGTGGCTGCTCGGCCGGGTCGACGACGTGATGAACGTCTCGGGGCACCGCATCTCCACCACCGAGGTGGAGCACGCCCTCGTCGGGCACCCGAGCGTGGCCGAGGCGGCGGTGGTGGGCTCCAACGACCCGACCACCGGCCAGGCCATCGTGGCCTTCGTGTCGGTCCGGGGCCACGTGGCCGACGACGAGGCCCAGGGCGACCGGTTCGTCGAGGAGCTGCGCTCCCACGTGGCCAAGGCCATCGGCCCCATCGCCAAGCCCCGCCAGATCATGATCACCCCCGAGCTGCCCAAGACGCGCAGCGGCAAGATCATGCGGCGACTGCTGCGCGACATCGCCGACAACCGGGAGCTCGGCGACGTGACCACGCTGCTCGACCCGACCGTCACCGACATGATCCGCGAGCGGATGGCGGCGGGCGCCGAGGACAAGGAGGCCTGAGAGGAAAGACACAGCCCGGCTGGGCGGCTCGGCCCTGCCGGAGGAGACGAGCCGGCCCGCGGCACGCAGGACCGGCCGGAAAGGGGGACCACATGGTCCAGAGCGCGCGGGAACCTGCGCCGGCATTCGGGCAGACGACGGTCGGGAAGCCCGTCGCCGAACCGCCCGTCCAACCCGACCTCACGGTGGCCGATCCGGCCCCGCTCGGGTTGGCGGCGTTCGCCTTGACCACCTTCGTGCTGAGCTTGGCCAACGCCAACGTCTGGCACGCCACCGACGGCGCCGTCGCCTTGGCCCTCGGGTACGGGGGGCTGGCCCAGCTGCTGGCCGGGATGTGGGAGTTCAAGCGGAACAACACCTTCGGCGCCACGGCGTTCAGCTCCTACGGTGCCTTCTGGATCTCCTACTTCGTCCTGGCCCAGTTCATCCTGAAGTCGGTGCCGAAGGCCGACGTGCCCGGGACGGTGGGGACGTTCCTCCTGGCCTGGGGGATCTTCACCCTCTACATGATCGTGGCGTCGCTGCGGGTGAGCGGGGCGGTGGCGGGCGTGTTCGTCCTCCTGACGGTGACCTTCTTCCTCCTCGCCATCGGCAACTTCGAGACCTCGACGGGGTGGATCAAGGCGGGCGGGTGGTTCGGCGTGGCCACGGCTGCGGTGGCCTGGTACGCCTCGTTCGCCGGGGTGACCAACACCACCTTCAAGCGGGTCGTGCTCCCGGTGTACCCCTTGGCGCGTTGAGCCCGGGCGCCTCGGGGGCCGACGAGGAACCGGTCGCAGGAGGCGGGGAGGCCGCCTGCCTGGCGGCGCGGATCTGCCCCGAGTGCGGAGCCGTCCTGAGCGAGGACCCGCACCGGGGTGGATGCCCCGCCTCCGCCGACGGCACGGCCTCCTGACACCGAGAGCAGACCGGCCGGCGCGGCGCGCCGTCGTCGCCGGTGGGGCGCCCGCTACCGTGGGCGCCATGGACCGCCGGAGAAGCCAGGGGCGTCCTGGCCCGGAGCGGCGGGGAGCGGGCCGGTGATCCGGGCCACGGCGCTCACCAAGCGCTATGGCAGCACCCTCGCCGTCGACGACCACTCCTTCGACGTCGTGCCCGGGCAGGTGACGGGGTTCCTCGGCCCCA
>JAGWNV010000328.1 GCA_028872975.1 Acidobacteriota bacterium | reverse complement strand
TGGAGCTCGCCGCGGCCACCATGGCGGGGATGACCTTCGGCGACCCCTGGGACCCCTCCAACCTCATGGGTCCCCTCGTGAGCGAGAAGCAGCGCCAGCGAGTGCTCGGGTACATCGAGAAGGGCAAGGCCGAGGCCCGGCTGGTGCGCGGCGGGAAGGTCCCGGCCGATCTCCCCACCGGCTACTTCGTCGAGCCCACCCTCTTCGCCGACGTGGACCCCAAGGCGACCATCGCCCAGGAGGAGATCTTCGGCCCCGTGCTCGTGGTGATCCCCTACGAGGACGAGGACGACGCCGTGCGGATCGCCAACGACTCGGTCTACGGGCTCTCGGGGGCGGTGACGAGCCCCGACGAGGACCGGGCCCTGGCGGTGGCCAGGCGGATCCGGACGGGGACGGTGGGGATCAACGGCGGCGTCTACCTCGCCCCCGACGTTCCCTTCGGCGGGTACCGCCAGAGCGGGCTCGGCCGGGAGCACGGCACCGAGGGGTTCGAGGAGTACCTCGAGACCAAGACCGTGGCCATCCCCGCCGCCGGCGCCGGCGCCCCCAAGCTCACCGGCTGATCCCGCCCGCCCGGCGGGACACCGGCTCCACAACACCGTCTCGGCCGCGCCGGATAGGGACCAAAGACCCTATTTCGCAGGTGGGGACCCCCCGATGCCCAGCACGACGACCGTCGGTCGGAGCGGGAAAGGGGGAGCCATGACGGTGGATTCGTGGATGGGCCTCGATCACGAGCTGCGCCGGGTGGTGCCCCGCCAGCCCGTCGACTGGCAGGGGTTCTACGCCCTCGAGGGCGATCCGTCCGGCCGGTGGCGGCCGTGCCGGTTCGTCGACATCTCCGAGGCGGGCGCGGGGCTCCTGCTCTCGGGGACGAGCGCCGAGGAGGCGGAGGGCCGCCATGTCCTGCTCGCCGTCCAGCTGAGGGCCGAGGTCCGGAACCTCACCGAGCAGGGTGGGGAGCTGCGGGCCGGCACCCAGTTCATCGGGCTGTCGGAGATCGAGCAGCAGTACCTGCTGTCGATGTCCCGCGCCGGCATGCGCTGGTAGTCCGGGTCATTCCCGGCCGAGGACGGCCGTCCCGGTCGAGGAGATCCATCCCCCCGTGGCGTTGACGCAGGCGAGCCGGGCCTCGGGCACCTGGGCCTCCCCGGCCTCGCCCCGGAGCTGCCGGACGGCTTCGACGAGGAGGAAGATGCCCCGCATGCCGGGCTGGCAGGCCGAGAGGCCGCCGCCGTCGGTGTTGGTGGGCAGGGCCCCGCCCACGCGGAGCCTGCCGTCCTCGACGAAGGCGCCCCCCTCGCCCTTCTTGCAGAACCCGAGGCCCTCGAGGGTGAGGAGGACCGTGATCGTGAAGGAGTCGTAGACCTCGAGAAGGTCGATCTCCTCGGGCGTCACCCCGGCCCGTTCGAAGGCCAGGCGACCTGACCGCACGCAGGGAGACTCGGTGAAGTCGGGCCACTCGCTCATGGTGGAGTGCGAGATGGCCTCACCGGTGCCGAGCACCCATACCGGCGCCCGGGCGCAGTCCCTGGCCCGGTCCTCGTGGGTGAGGACCACGGCGCCGCCTCCGTCGGAGCGGATGCAGCAGTGGAGGGTCGTGAAGGGGTCGGCCACCATCGGGGCGGCGGCGACGTCCTCCACGGTGATCGGGTCGCGGTAGTAGGCCTGGGGGTTGAACCGGGCGTTGTGGCGGGCCGAGACGGCGATCTCGGCGAGCTGGTCGATGGTGGTCCCGAACTCGTGCATGTGCCGGCGGGCGGCCATGGCGTGCTTGGCGATGAGGGTGTGGCCGTAGGGGGCCTCGAACTGGAGCGGGCCACGGTTCCCGAAGAACAGGTTCGAAGTCCGCTGGCGGCGCTTCAGGTCGGCCCGGGCGGTGGAGCCGTAGCTCAAGAGGACCACGTCGACGAGCCCTTCGGAGATGGCGGCCACGGCGTGCTCCAGGAAGATCTCCCAGGAGGAGCCGCCCACACCGGTGGAGTCGATGTAGGAGACCTGCGGGGCCATGCCGAGGTACTCGGCCAGCTCGATGGGAGGGAGCTGGCCCGTGCCGTGTGACATGAAGCCGTCCACCTCGTGGCGGGAGACGCCGGCGTCGGCCAGTGCCGCCGTGGTGGCCTGATGATGGAGCTGGAACGCGGTCTTGTCGTCGACACGGCCGCAGTCGCTGAGCGCCGCGCCCACGATCGCCACCCGTCGTCCCATCTCCTGCTGTTCCCTCCGTTCC
>JAGWNV010000046.1 GCA_028872975.1 Acidobacteriota bacterium | reverse complement strand
GCCGGGGCCCGGGGGCACCGGCCGAGGTCCTAGGCCGGCCCGATATCCCAGATGGCCTCGAGGTCGTGGCGGCTGTAGGCCTGGAAGGCGACGAGGGTGGTGGTGGACTCGATCCCGTCGAGGGCCGCCACCCGTTTCGTCACCACGTCGACGAGCTCGTCGTGGTGCCGGACTCGGGCGATGGCGATGAGGTCGGCGACGCCGCCGGCCACCGAGAAGACCTCGGTGATCCCCGGTACCTCGGCCAGCTCCTCGGCCAGCCCGGCGATGCGGGCCGGGACGGCGTCGACGAGGACGAAGGCGTGGAGCACCGGGTCGAGACTAGGCCGTCGCCAGCATGGGCGGCCTGCTCGGCATGGGGGCCAGCCGCTCGGGGAGCTCGAGGAGCTCGCCGAGGTGGAGGACCCCGTAGCCGGTGGCCGCCTCGATGAGCCGGTGGAGGAGGTCGGCGGTGGCCAGGGCGTCGGCCAGGGCGCGGTGCGTGGGGCGGTGCTCGAGGCGCAGTGCCGCCGACAAGGTGTGCAGCGAGCAGCCGGGCACCACGTCGCGCACGAGCCGGCGGGCCAGGGCCAGGGTGTCCACCACGGGGTTGTCGCCGCGGGCCAGCCCGGCGCGCCCGGCCTCGGCGTCGACGAAGGAGAGGTCGAAGGCCAGGTTGTGGCCGACCACCACGGCGTCGCCGAGGAACTCGAGCAGGTGGCGCACGGCCCATGCCGGCGAGGGGGCCCCGGCCACCATGGCGTCGGTGATCCCGGTGAGCCGGCTCACGAAGTCCGGGACCGGACAGCCGGGATCGACGAGGGTGGCGAAGGTGCCGAGGCGCTCGCCGCCGCGATAGGCCGCCGCGCCCACCTCGGTGAGGGCCGCCTCGCCTGCGGTCCCCCCGGTGGTCTCCACGTCGAGCACCACGAAGGTCACCTGGTGGAGCGCCGTGTCGGGTCCGGCGGCCGGGGGCGCGCCCGGTGCGTGCATCGGGGACAAGCTATGCACGAGGCTGTATCACTCCGCGGATGGTGCCGGTAGCGTGAGCGGGCGTGGCCCCGACCCGCTACCGCTGCGCCGCCTGCGGCAACCTCACCCGCTTCGACGTCGTCACCGACCGGCGGACCCGGGCCTTCCACCACTACAGCGTGGGCGGGGAGCTCGCCGTCGAGGACGAGGAGGTCCTCTCCGAGGACGTGGTGGAGGTGACCTGCCGGTGGTGCGGGCACGGGCGGGCCGTGGAGGTCCTCGACGAGGCCGGCGACGCAGCGGCTCGGGCCGGGGAGGCCTCGGCGGGCGGCCCGGTGTCACAGCCCTCTGCCAGGGTGCCGGCATCGACCACCGAGGGGGAGCCGTCCGACCGGTGATCCCCGTCCAGGGGGTGCCCATGTCCAGCCCGGCCATCACCATCAGCTGTGACGACTGCCTGCTGCAGGCCACCGATGCCTGCGAGGACTGCCTCGTGCAGTTCGTGCTCGGCCGCGACCCGGACGACGCCGTGGTGATCGACGCCGAGGAGGCGCGGGCCCTGCGCATGCTGACGCGGGCGGGGCTGGTGCCCTCCCTGCGCTTCGCCAGCCGGGCCGGGTGATTCCACCCGGGTGACGACCGCCGCCCGGCACCTGCTGGTCACCAACGACTTCCCGCCGAAGGTGGGCGGGATCCAGGCCTATCTGTGGGAGCTCTGGCGGCGGCTCGACCCCGAGGCGTACGTCGTGCTCACCTCCTCCTCGCACCCCGATGCCGCCGCCTTCGACGCCGAGGCGGCCGGGGCGGGCATCCGGATCCTCCGGGCGCCGGCCCGGACGCTCCTACCCACCCCGGCCACGGTGCGACGGGTGCGGCGGTGCGCGGCGGAGGTGGGGGCGGGGTTCCTCGTGGTGGACCCCGCCGTCCCCCTGGGGCTCGCCGCCCCCGCCGTCGGCCTGCCCTACGCGGTCGTCCTCCACGGGGCCGAGGTCACCGTTCCCGGCCGGCTCCCGGTGGGGCGCCGTGCCCTCGCCGCCGTCCTGGCCCGGTCGGCGCTCGCCGTCTGCGCCGGCGGCTACCCGGCCGCCGAGGCCAGGCGGGCCACCGGTGGGCGGATGCCGCCCGTCGTCGAGGTCCCCCCCGGGGTGGACACCGATCGGTTCACCGTCCTCGACGCCGAGGGGCGGGCGGCGGCCCGGCGGGCCGCCGGGATCGCCGAGGGCGCGCTCGTGGTGCTGAGCGTGAGCAGGCTCGTGCCGCGCAAGGGGATGGACGTCCTCGTGCGCGCCGTGGCCGCACTGGCCGGCGAGTTCCCCGACCTCTCCCTCGTGGTGGCGGGCGACGGGCGCGACCGACGCCGGCTGGAGTCGATGGCCGGGAGGCTGCGGGCCCCGGTGCGGTTCCTGGGCCGGGTCCCCGACGACCGGCTGGCCGGCCTCTACGGGGCCGCCGACGTCTTCGCCATGGCCTGTCGCAACCGGTGGGGCGGCCTCGAGCAGGAGGGGTTCGGCATCGTGTTCCTCGAGGCGGCGGCGGCCGGCCTCCCCCAGGTGGCGGGCCGCAGCGGGGGCGCGCACGAGGCCGTCGCCGACGGGGAGACCGGGGTCGTGGTGGACCGCCCCGGGGACCCCGCCGAGGTGGCCAGGGCGCTGCGGCCGCTGCTCGGCGACCCCGGACTGCGGCGGCGGATGGGGGAGGCGGCCCGGGAGCGGGCCAGGCGGTCCTTCGACTACGACCTCCTCGCCCCTAGGCTGGCCGCCGCCCTGGACGACGTGCCAGGCTGACATCCGATCGCCCGGGCCGGCCGCAGAAGGGCCGCGGCGCAGCCGTAGTGGACCGACAGGAGTGGTCAACGTGGCGGAACAGGCCACCGAGCACAGGGTCGTCGCCGCTCCCCCCGAGCAGTGCTTCGCCGTCGTGAGCGACGTCGAGCGCTACCCGGAGTGGGCGGCCGACGTGAAGCAGGTCATCGTCGACAGCCGCGACGGCGAGGGCCGCCCCCTCGAGGCGACCTTCCGCGTGGGGGCCTTCGGCCGGAGCTCGAGCAACACCCTGCGCTACGACTACGCCGAGGCCCCCGAGGCGCTGGCCTGGACGCAGGTGAAGGGCGACCTCACGGCCCGATTCGACGGGGTCTACCGGTTCGAGCCGGCCGCCGACGGCGGGACCGAGGTCACCTACACCCTTGAGGTGGAGCTCCGGGTCCCCCTGCCCGGGTTCATCAAGCGGCGGGCCCAGAGCCGGATCATGCACACCGCCCTGGAGGAGCTCAAGGCCCGGGTGGAGTCCTCCCTCACCACGTGACGCAGGGCTCGTGACCGGGCCGGGCGGGCCGGCGCCGTCCCCGGCGACGCTCGGGATCGACGTCGGGGGCACCAAGATGCTCGGGCTCGCCCTCGACGGGGAGGGGAAGGTCCTCCACCAGGCCCGCCGTCCCAGCTCCCACGGCGGCCTCGCCACCCCCGGCGACCCGGTCGCCGCCGCCGCCCTCGTCGAGGCCATGGCCGAGGTGGCCGAGGAGCTCCTCGGCGACGCCGCCGACGCCGGGGCCTCCGTCGGCGCCCTCGGGGTGGGGGTGCCGGGCCTCGTCGACGACAGCGGCCGGCTCCGGCTCGCCCCCAACCTCCCGGCCGGGGACGACCTGGCCGTGGCCGAGCGGCTCGAGGCCCGGCTCGGCATCCGGGTGGTGGCCGACAACGACGCCACCTGCGCGGCGGTGGCCGAGTGGGTGCTCGGCGCCGCCGCCGGCGCCTCCGACGCCCTCGTGGTCACCCTCGGCACCGGCATCGGGGGCGGGGTCGTCTGCGACGGCCGGGTGGTGCGGGGCGCCCAGGGATTCGCCGGGGAGATCGGCCACATGATCGTGGACCCCTCGGGCCCCCTCTGCACCTGCGGCAAGCGGGGCTGCTGGGAGCGGTTCGCCTCCGGCAGCGGCCTGGCCCGCCTGGCCCGGGAGGCGGCCCACGGCGGCCGGCTGGCCTCGGTGGTCCACCTGGCCGGCGACGACCCCGACGCCGTGCGCGGCGAGCACGTCACCGCGGCGGCGGCGACGGGGGACCCCGACGCCCAGGCCGTGCTCGACGAGCTCGGCTGGTGGATCGCCGTCGGGCTCTCGAACCTGGCCCTGGTCCTCGACCCCGAGGTGATCGTGGTGGGGGGAGGCCTCGTCGAGGCCCTCTCGCTCATGCTCGAAGGGGTCCGGCAGTCCTTCGCCTCCATGCTCGAGGGCGCCGACCGGCGGCCCGAGATCCGGATCGTGCCCGCCGCGCTGGGCGAGGAGGCCGGTGCCATCGGCGCCGCCCTCGTGGCGCGCCAGGACGACCGCTACGGCGCCACCCGATGGCGGCGCCACGCCGACTGACCCCGTGCGCGTCGGGGTGACCCTGCCGTAGTTCCGCGACGGCGCCGGGCCCGGCGCTCGACGCCGCCCGGGCGGCGGAGGAGGCAGGGCTCGGCTCCCGTTCTCGGCGCCCCGGACGCCGCCACCGACCGGGTCGTGCCCGGCGGCCCGTGTGCAGTCACCGGGGCGCCGCCCCTGCAGACGGGGCCTCGTCGGGGGCGCCGGGAGGGCGGCGGTAACCTTCCACGATGGAATTCCGTCGCATCAACGGGCTGCCGCCGTACGTCTTCGCGCACATCGACGCGCTGAAGCTGGCCGCCCGGCGAGCCGGTCGCGACGTGATCGACCTGGGCTTCGGCAATCCCGACATCCCCTCCCCTCCCGTCGCCGTCGACAAGCTCATCGAGGCGGCCCGCAACCCCCGCAACCACCGCTACTCGGCGAGCCGGGGCATCCCCAAGCTCCGCCAGGCCGTGGCCTCGCTGTACCTCCGCCGGTTCGGGGTCGGCCTCGACCCGGAGACCGAGGTGGTGACGACCATCGGCGCCAAGGAGGGCCTCTCGCACCTCATGTGGGTGCTCCTCGGCCCCGGCGACAGCGCCCTCGTCCCCTCACCCTCCTATCCCATCCACATCTACGCCCCCCTCTTCGCCGGCGCAGAGGTCCGCCAGGTCCGCCTGGGGGAGGAGGGGCCCGTCGTCGACGGTGAGCGGCCGTCGGTCTCGGAGGCCTTCTTCGGGAACCTCATGGAATCCTGGGAGTCGGCCTGGCCCAAGCCGCGGGTCATCGTCCTGTCGTTCCCCCACAACCCGACCACCGCCTGCGTGGACCTGGCCTGGATGACCCGGCTCGTCGAGTTCGCCCGGGAGCACGACGTCGTGCTCGTCCACGACTTCGCCTACGCGGACGTCTCCTTCGACGGCTTCCAGCCGCCCTCGATCCTCCAGGTGCCGGGGGCGAAGGACGTCGCCGTCGAGCTGTACTCGATGACGAAGTCCTTCTCGATGGCCGGCTGGCGGGTGGCCTTCCTCGTCGGCAACGCCGAGGTGGTCGCCGCCCTGGCGAAGCTCAAGAGCTATCTCGACTACGGCACCTTCCAGCCCATCCAGATCGCCGCCATCGTGGCCATGAACGAGGCGTCTGAGTACCCGAAGGAGGTGAACGCCACCTACATGGCCAGACGCGACGCCCTCTGCGAGGGGCTCAACCGGATCGGCTGGTCGGTGGCGCCCCCCAAGGGGACGATGTTCGTGTGGGCGCCCATCCCCGAGCCCTATCGGGAGATGGGGTCACTCGAGTTCTCCTCCTACCTCGTCTCCGAGGCCGAGGTGGCCACCTCGCCGGGGGTGGGCTTCGGCCCCGGTGGCGACGGCCACGTGCGGTTCGCCCTCATCGAGAACGAGCAGCGCATCGGCCAGGCCGCCCGGAACCTCCGGCGGACGCTCACCAAACTGCAGTAGCGGCGGCGCCGACCGGCCGCGGGGAGCGGCCCGCGGTCAGCCGCCGCCCACGCCGAGGCGCCGGCGAGCGGTGGCGGCGTCGAGGATCCCGCCCAGGCAGATGGCCACCGCCGCGTCGGCCACGTCGTCGGCGGGCCGGCCGTGGTCGAGGACGAGGGCCCGGGCCAGGTGGTCGGTCACCCCGAGGATGGCGTGGGCCACGACGAGGGGGTCCTCGCGGCGGATGAGCCCGGCGTCCATGCCGGCCTTCACGTGGGGGAGGGCGTCGGCCACGGCCTGGTCCTCGCCCTGGCGGATGAGGCCGGCGAAGCGCTCCTCGGTGCGGGCGAACTCGAGGAGGACGAAGAGGTGGCGGTTGGCGTCCAGCCATGAGATGGCCGCCCGGATGCCACCCTCGATGCGGCGGACCGGATCGGGCTCGTCGGCGATGGCCTGGCGCTGGGCGCGGCGAAGGTCGCGCTGAGCGTCGGCGAGGATCTGGCGGAAGAGCTCCTCCTTCGAGGAGAAGTACCAGTAGAAGACGCCCTTGCCGACGCCGAGTCCCTCCACCACGTCGGCGACCGAGGTGGGGTGGTAGCCCTGCGTCGCGAAGAGCCTTGCGGCGACCTCGAGGAGCTCCTGGCGCCGTCGCTGTCCGCGCGCCGTGAGGCGGCGTGCCATCTCGGTGACGCTACAGGGGTGGCCGCAGCGCCCGAGGCACCGAGTTGGGCGGCGGTCCCGTGTGGCGCCGGGGGGGCGCGCGGTAGCGTTCCCCACGTGGTCTACCGGGCGCTGAAGATCCTGCTCACGCCCGTCTTCCATCTGCTGTGGCGCGTGAAGGTGGAGGGCGTCGAGCACGTGCCGGCCGACGGTCCGGTCATCCTCGCCCCCAACCACGTCACGTTCCTCGACTCCTTCTTCCTCCCCCTCGTCGTGCCCCGGCGCGTCACCTACGTGGCCAAGGCCGAGTACTTCGACTCGTGGAAGACGGCCTGGTTCTTCCGCGCCGTGGGCCAGATCCCCATGCGCCGCGAGGGCGGGAGCGCCTCGGAGCGGGCCCTGGCCGCGGCACGCGACGTCCTCGAGGCGGGAGGGGTCCTCGGCATCTACCCCGAGGGGACGAGGTCGCCCGACGGCCGGCTCTACCGGGGCCACACCGGCGTGGCCCGCCTGGCCCTCGGGTGCAAGGCCCCCGTCGTCCCCGTGGGCCTGGTCGGCACCTCGGCGGTGCAGCGGCCGGGCTCGAACCTGCCCCGGCCGTTCAAGAAGGTGACGGTGCGCTTCGGCGAGCCCCTCGAGCTCTCCCACTACGCCGGCGACGCCGATGGCGACCCCATGGCCTGCCGGGCCCTCACCGACGAGCTCATGTTCGAGATCCGGTCCCTGTCGGGCCAGGACTACGTGGACCGCTACGCCAAGCGCCACGGGGTGGTGGGCGGCGCCGAGGTGGCCACGGTCGAGCAGGCGCCCACCGGCGACCGGGAGGAGCGCGCCCAGGCGCCGCCGTCGGCCGTCGTGGCCTGAAGAGCTCGTCCCCGCCGGCGCGGGAGCCCGCTCAGGCCGAGGAGAGGGCCCGCCACAGGGCCCGGTAGCTCGGGTAGGTGAGCGAGTCGGTCACGTACCCGGCTCGCACCAGCTCCTCGTGGAACCGGGGGAGGTTCCGCCAGGGGATGCCCATGTCGACGTGGTGGGCGAGGTGCCAGCCGGTGTTGTAGGGCACGAGCCAGAACCGGGCGAGGAGCGACTGTCGGGCGTGGTGGGTGGTCACCCGGCGGTCCTTGCCGGCCTCGAGGCCGCCGTGCTCGGCGATGGACCGGAGCCGGTTGAGGACCCGCCACTGGGTCATCCAGGGCAGCCACCACAGGAGGGGGTAGATCCACACGTCGCCGGTGGCCGCCCAGGAGGCCGCCCACAGCACCACCTGCACGGCGAGGATGCGGACCACGACGGGCCGGACCTTCGGGTACCGGAGGCCGGTGAGGAGCTTCGAGAAGTTCTTCCACCCCGAGATGCCGAGCGCGTCGCGCCGGAGGCGCCGGCGGAGGGTGCGGCGGGTGCAGGGATAGCCGCCGTAGAACTCCATGTCGGGCTCGTCGGGGCCGAACTCCTCGCGGTGGTGGGCGAAGTGGGCCCGCCGGTAGAGCCCGATCGGCGTCCAGGCCGGGTAGGCGACGATCCAGGTCCCCACCCAGTCGTTCCACCGCTTGTTGGTGAAGAGCAGCTTGTGGGCCGCCTCGTGCATGAGGATGGCGAAGCGGACGTAGACGGGGCCGATGAGGACGAAGGCGACGAGGTACCCGAAGGGGTTGCCCCACCAGACGGCCAGGGCCACCATGCCCACCAGCCAGGCCCACAGCAGGACGACGCTGCGGGCGTTGGCGGCGTCGTCGATGCGCCGGAGGCCGGACCGGAGCTCGGGCCGCGGGACGCCCGTCTCGAGGAGCCGGTCGGTCGGCAGGACCTCGGGCCGGGACTCGGGGGGAGCCACCATGGTGGCGGGCACGTCCTGTACCTTACATATTTGTGACAACTGGTGCAAGATCGTAATATGCGAGGGACGACGGGCAGGCCAGGCACGGTGCCGCTCACGGCCCGGTCGGTGCTGGCCAGCACCCTCCTCGGGGCCGACCCGCCCGAGCTCCCCGTCGCCCACCTGGTGCGGATGGCGGGGCTGTTCGGGATCAACCCCAACCGGGCCCGGGTGGCCCTGAGCAGGATGGTCTCCTCCGGCGAGGCCACCACCGACGGGGCGGGCCGGTACCGCCTGGCCGGGCACCTCCTCGCCCGCCAGCGGCGGCAGACGGCGAGCCGGGCCGGGCGGACCGGGCCCTGGCAGGGCGGCTGGCACGTGGTCGTGCTGACCGCCGTGGGCGATCAGGCCGACGTCCGGGCCGGCCGGAGGCGGGCGCTCGAAGCGGCCCGGCTCGGCGAGCTCCGCCTCGGGGTCTGGACCCGGCCCGACAACCTGGCCCTCGACCTCGGGGGCCCCCTCGCCGGCCTCGAGGGTGACGCCACCCGGTTCGCGGCCACGCCTGCCGGCGACCCCGGGGAGCTCTCGAGGTCCCTCTGGGATCTCGAGGGCTGGGCGGCCGGGGCCCGGCGGCTCATGGGGGAGATGCGGGACGCCCCGACGACGTCCGCCGACGACCTGGCGCCGGGGTTCGTCCTCTCCGCCGCCGTCCTCCGCCACCTCCAGGCCGACCCCCTGCTCCCCGCCGAGCTCCTCCCGGCGGGCTGGCCGGGGGCGGCCCTGCGGTCGGCCTACGACGCCTACGACGCCCGGTACCGGGGCGTGCTCGCCGACTGGGGTCGCCGGGTCGGCTGAGACGCGTCAGGCCGGGCCGGCCGGGGCCCAGGCCCGGGCGCGGTCGACGGCGTCGAGCCACCGGGCGTGGGCCCGGTCGGCGGCCACCTCGGTCGCCACCGGGCTGACGGAAAGCTCCGCCTGCCAGAGGGCGGCGAGGTCCTCGAGGGACCCCCAGACCCCTTCGGCGAGGCCGGCCAGGGTGGCGGCGCCGAGGGCGGTGGCCTCGGCGCTGGCCGAGCGGCGGACGGGCACGCGGAGCTGGTCGGCCTGGAGCTGGAGGAGGAGGTCCATCACCGACGCCCCCCCGTCGACCCGGAGCGTCTCGAGGGGAGCGCCGGCCGCCCGCATGGCGTCGGCCACGTCGCGCACCTGGAAGGCCATCGACTCGACGACGGCCCGGGCCAGGTGCGCCCGGCCGAGGCCCCGGCTGAGGCCCACCACGACCCCGCGGGCGTAGGGGTCCCACCAGGGGCTGCCCATGCCGGTGAAGGCGGGGACGACGGCCACCCCCTCGGTGTCGGCGACCGAGGCGGCGAGGGGCCCGACCTCGGCGGCCTCCCCGACGATGCCGAGACCGTCGCGGAGCCACTGGATGGCGGCGCCGGTGGCGAAGACGGCGCCCTCCAGCGCGTAGGCGACCGGGGCGTCGCCGCCGGCTGCCCCGAGGTCCCAGGCGACGGTGGTGAGGAGTCCCTCGGCCGGCGCCGGCCGGTCCGGCCCCACCGTGAGGAGGACGAAGGTGCCGGTGCCGTAGGTCGCCTTGGCCGCGCCCGGGGAGAAGCAGGCCTGGCCGAAGAGCGCCGACTGCTGGTCGCCGACGAGGGCGCTCACCGGCACGCCGGCGAGGGGCGACCCGGGCGGGGCGAGGTCCCCGGCGACGGTGCCGACTCGGCCGCAGGTGGGGACCACCTCGGGCAGCGACCGGAGGGGGACGCCGAAGAGGTCGCCGAGCTCCCCGTCCCAGGCGAGCCGGCCGGTGTCGAGCAGGAGGGTCCGAGCCGCGTTGGAGGGGTCGGTGACGAGGGCGCCACCGGCGGGCCCGCCGGTGAGGTTCCAGGCGACCCAGGCGTCCACCGTGCCGAGGGCGAGGTCGCCGTCGGGCTTCACGCCGCCCTCGGCGAGCAGCCAGGCCATCTTGGTGGCCGAGAAGTAGGGGTCGAGGACGAGCCCGGTCCGCTCCCGGACGAGGGGCTCGTGGCCCTCGGCCCGCAGACGGTCACAGGCCCCGGCCGTCCGGCGGTCCTGCCAGACGACGGCCCGGTGCCGGGGCCGGCCCGTCCTGCGGTCCCAGGCCACGACCGTCTCCCGCTGGTTCGTGATGCCCACGGCGGCGACCGTCTCGCCGCGACCGGCGAGCCTGCCGGTCAACTCGGCGAGGGTGGCGAGGACGTGGTGCCAGATCTCCCCGGCGTCGTGCTCCACCCAGCCGGGCCGGGGGAAGTGCTGGGCGAGCTCCCGGTAGGCGAGGTCGAGGACCCGGCCGGCCTCGTCGACCGCCAGTGACCGGACCCCGGTGGTCCCGGCGTCGACCGCCACCACGCAGGCCATCGGCGCCGGACGCTACCAACCCCCGCACGTGATCGGCGGCACGAATGCAAACCATCGCGAACGGCCTCCGACCAGGGCCGTCGTGCCCCGGAACCCGTTGACACCCCCGTAACTACAGTGGTGTAATGACGCCCGCATCTTGTGGCGGCCGATAGGGGGACCACAACATCTTGTGGTCGGGCGGGGGGTCCACCGCTCCGAATCGGCACTCCCGGGACTTACGCTGGCATCGAGGGACAAGGGGTGGAAATCGTGGCCATCGCACCGCAACAGGCAGCTATCGGCATCCGTCGGCACTTCACCACGGAGGGGGTCCACCCCTACGACGAGCTGGCCTGGGACCGGAGGGACGCCCGGATCTCCGACTACCGGACCGGAGAGGTGGCCTTCGAGCAGCTCGGGGTCGAGGTGCCCGCCGGCTGGAGCCTGAACGCCACCAACATCCTCGCCCAGAAGTACTTCCGGGGGACCCCCGGCACGCCCGAGCGGGAGTGGTCGCTCAAGCAGGTGATCGACCGGGTGGTCGACACCATCACGGCGTGGGGCGTGAAGGACGGCTACTTCGTCGACGACGCCGAGGCCCAGGCGTTCCGGGACGAGCTCAAGCACGTCGTCGCCACCCAGAAGGCTGCCTTCAACTCGCCGGTGTGGTTCAACATCGGCGTCCGGGGCGTCCCCCAGCAGGGCTCGGCCTGTTTCATCCTCTCCGTCGAGGACGCCATGGACTCGATCCTCAACTGGTACCGGGAGGAGGGGATCATCTTCAAGGGCGGCTCGGGCGCCGGGGTCAACCTGTCGCGCATCCGGGCCTCGATGGAGCACCTCCAGGGCGGCGGGACCGCCTCGGGACCCGTCTCGTTCATGCGGGGCGCCGACGCCTCGGCCGGGACCATCAAGAGCGGAGGCAAGACCCGCCGGGCCGCCAAGATGGTCATCCTCGACGCCGACCACCCCGACATCGAGGACTTCATCTGGTGCAAGGCCCTCGAGGAGCGCAAGGCCCGGGTGCTCCGGGACGCCGGCTTCGACATGGATCTCGACGGCCGGGACTCCTTCTCCGTCCAGTACCAGAACGCCAACAACTCCGTGCGGGTGACCGACGAGTTCATGCAGGCCGTCGAGGACGACGCCGACTGGCAGCTCCTGGCGCGCACCGACGGCGCCGCCATCCGTACCGTCCGGGCCCGGGACCTGTTCCGCCAGATCTCCCACGCCGCCTGGGAGTGCGCCGACCCGGGCATGCAGTTCGACACCACCATCAACCGGTGGCACACCGCCCCCAACGCCGGGCGGATCAACGGCAGCAACCCCTGCAGCGAGTACATGCACCTCGACAACAGCGCCTGCAACCTCGCCAGCCTGAACCTGCTCGAGTTCCTCTCCGACGACGGCGCCTTCGATGTGGACGGGTTCAAGGCGGCCGTGGAGGTCGTCTTCACCGCCCAGGAGATCATCGTCGGGAACGCCGACTACCCCACGGAGCAGATCGCCGAGAACAGCCGGCGGTACCGGGAGCTCGGCATCGGCTACGCCAACCTCGGGGCGCTGCTCATGGCCCAGGGACTGCCCTACGACTCCGACGAGGGCAGGGCCTGGGCGGCGGCCATCACCGCCCTCATGACGGGTCACTCCTACGCCGTCTCCGCCCGCACCGCCTCCCGGATGGGGCCCTTCGCCGGCTTCCACGCCGACAGCGAGGCGATGGTGGGGGTCCTCCACATGCACCGGGCCGCCGTGGCGGCGATCGACGAGGAGCTCGTGCCGACGGAGCTCCTCTCGGCCGCCCAGGAGTCCTGGGAGGACGCCGTCGTCTTCGGCGAGCAGTACGGGGTGCGCAACTCCCAGGCCTCGGTGCTGGCGCCGACGGGGACCATCGCCCTGCTCATGGACTGCGACACCACCGGCGTCGAGCCCG
>JAGWNV010000045.1 GCA_028872975.1 Acidobacteriota bacterium | reverse complement strand
CCGACTGCAGGGTGGTCCGCACCGTCCCGCCGTTCGAGCTCATGGGGTGACTCCCTTCCGTCGGCGCCGGTCCAGGAACACCGTTCCGCCTGTCGCGCGCCGCGAGCGCACCGGCTCTCCCGGTGCGGCAACCTGCTTATGGCCAACCCCTGAAGCGCGTCAATGCGCAAAATCGATGAATGACGTGGGCTTATAGGTCGCAGGGACCATCGCGGTCCGGGGGGGTGTCACCACCTGTGGTCACACCCCTCCATCCCGTCACCACCGGTAGTCAATGCACGGGGAAAGCAACCGCCTTTCCCTCGCCGGGCGCCCCTTTCATCAGATTTGAGGGTGTCGCCGCCCCCCCGGTGCGCTACAAGTGCCTGGAACGGCGTCGACGCCCTGATCAGGCGAAGGGAAACCATGCACCGGAAGCTGCTCTTGGGACTGGCCGCCACCGTCTTCTCGTCGGTCATCGGGGTCGGGGGCGGCGTCGTCAGCCAGGCCGCCGGCGCGTCGGTCAACCACTTCAAGGGCAACGCCCCCGGCGCCGTCACCTGCTTCTTCCAGCTCAACATCCGCTACAAGCGGGGCCTCCACGCCCTCAACCCCTCCATCACCACCCAGGAGCACATCGCCGCCCACGCCACGTCGTGCGTCACCGACGAGTCGGCCAACCCCGGCATCACCGTCGGGGTCCTGCGGGCGTCGGTGCCCGGCATCTGGGTGACTCCGGGCACGGGCATCCTCCCCGACGGGGCCTACACCTGCGGCGTCGGCTTCGGTGGGGGCCAGGTGTCGTCGGGCTGGACCTTCAAGTGGCAGGGCGCCAGCTTGACCGGGACGGTCGGTGGGGTGAACTTCCAGAACGCCGCCCAGTTCGCCACGACGACGGTGAGCCCCATCACGGGCACGATCGCCGGCAATCAGCTGACCTTGAGCGGGATGACCCAGACCGGCGGCCCCAACACCCCGGTGTCGTTCCAGGGGACGGTGAGCGGCACCTTGACCCAGTCGCTTCCCTCCACACCCCTCGCCACGCTGTGCGCCAGGGGGTTCGGCTTCGTGCAGTTCAGCGGCAACATCACCATCGGCGGCTGACCCCCCTGGGAGGGTCGCCTCCCTAGGCCAGCCCCTTGCGCTCGTCGATGCGGTGGACGACGAGCACGGCCAGCGCCAGCCCCACGGCGTAGCCCGCCACCACCAGCCAGGACCCGGCGCGGAACCCCCTCCCGTCGAGCAGTGACTGGCCGAGCGATGCCTGGTGGTAGCTGGGCAGCACCCTGGCCACGACCTGGAGCCCGTGGGGCATCCGGTCGACCGGCCCGAAGAGGCCCCCGAAGTAGCCGATCAGGAACATGAGCCCGGTGACGACCGGGAAGGCCGTCTCGGGGTGCACGATCAGCCCGATGAGGACCCCGACGAGGGCGGAGGGGAGGGCCACGAGCCACATGAGCAAGGTGAGCGCCACCCACGTCCCGGCCGGCTCCCGGACACCCCCGAAGGACGCTCCCACCACCTCGACGAGGACGAGCACGGGGAGGACGACGAGCATGGTGGCCGTCACCTTGACGGCCACGTAGGACCACGACGGCAGGGGGGTGACCCGCAGCTGGCGCGACCAACCGGCCAGCCGCTCCGCCGACAGCCGGCCTCCCCCGGCCGTGAGGCCGGCAACGAGGGACCCGAAGGTGCACATGGCGACCATGAGGTAGACCCGCCAGGGGACCGTCCCGTCGACGATCTCCCCGGAGCGGTGGTCGCCGAGGAAGAGCATGTAGAAGACGACGGGGAAGCCCACGGTGATGGCCAGGAACTTCCAGCTCCGGAGCAGCCGGCCGATCTCGAAGCGCCCGAAGGCGAGAAGCGGGGTCACGCGTCGGCCTCCGTCCCCGGGGCGGGCTCGGTCAGCCGCACGAAGGCCTCCTCGAGGCCGCCGCTGCCGACCTCGAGGTGCCGGAACGCCACCTTGCCCCTCACCAGGGCGGCGATGGTGGCATCGGCGTCCATGGAGCGCAGCACGACGCTCGTCCCGGCCACCGTCACGTCGGTCACCCCTTCGAGGGCGTCCAGACGGGCCTGGTCGGGGACGGGGCAGGTGAAGTGCACCCGGCGGGAGGCGACGGCCGCCTTGAGGCTGGCCCCGGCCCCGTCGGCGACGACCCTCCCGTGGTTGACCACCACGACACGGGAGGCGATCTGGTCCGCCTCCTGGAGGTGGTGGGTGGCGAACACGACGGTCCGCCCCTCGGTGCCGAACTGGCGGATCATGGTCCAGAAGGCCCGCCTGCTCTGCACGTCCATCGCCGCCGTCGGCTCGTCGAGGAGCACGAGCTCGGGGTCGCCGGCGATGGCGAGGGCGAACCGGACGCGCTGGGCCTGGCCCCCCGACAGCTGGTGGGTCCAGCGCCCGAGGAGGCCCTCGATGCCGGCCCGGGCCACCGTGGCCTCGAACGGGGCCGGCGACCGGTAGAGCCGGCCGACGAGGCGGAGGGCGGCTTCCACCCGGACGCCGGAGGGGAGCCCGGTGCCGGTGCCCGTCTGGAGCATGGCGCCGACACGCCCGTCGGCCACCGCCCGCCGGGGGCTCGTCCCGAGCACCGTCACCGTCCCCTCCTGGGGACGGGCCAGCCCGAGGAGCACCGACATCGCCGTCGACTTGCCGGCGCCGTTCGGCCCGAGCAGGGCCACCATCTCCCCCTGGCTCACCGAGAGGCACAGGCCGTCGATCGCCAGATGGGCCCCGTAGCGGTGCCGGACCTCCTCGAAGGAGAAGGCGGCCCCGTCCCGCCACGCCGTCGTCCCGGGGCGGCCGGGCGGCTCAGCCCCGGCCGAGACGGCCCTGGCGCGCACGGTGTGCCCTCCCGTCTGGCGCCTGGCGGTCCAGTCCATCGGCGTTGCCTAGCACCACCGGCGGACGGGCCTGCGGGTCGGCCTCGACGACGACGCCGTCGCGCATCCGGACGACGACGTCGGCGACGGCGGCGACCTCGACGGCGTGGGTGACGATGACGATGGTCCGCCCTTCGTCCCGGAGGGCCCGGAAGAGGTCGATGACCCGCTCGGTCGAGGCGGAGTCGAGGCTCCCCGTGGGCTCGTCGGCCAGGAGGACGGCGGGATCGTTGGCCAGGGCCCGGGCGATGGCCACCCGCTGGCGCTCCCCGCCGGAGATCTCCGTGGGGAGCCGGTGGGCGGCGAAGCCCATGTCGACGAGCTCGAGCAGCTCCCGGGCCCGCTCCCGGCGCGCCCGGGGCGAGCGACCGGTCCAGAACATCGGCAGCTCCACGTTGGCCGACACCGGGATCCGGGGGATGAGGTCGTGGAACTGGAAGACGAGCCCGACGTAGCTCCGGCGGTACTCGCTCAGGTCGGGCCACTCGCCGAGGGGGCGCCCCGCCGCCGAGATCGAGCCACCCGTCGGGACGTCGATGGCGGCGAGGAGGTGCAGGAGGGTGGACTTGCCGCAGCCCGACGGCCCGGTGATGGCCACCGTCTGACCGCTCGCCACGGCCAGGTCGACGCCCCGGAGCGCCTCGACGTGGCCCGGGAATGTGCGGGTCAGGCCGTGCGTCTCGAACGCCGGGGGCGACTCACTCATATTGGATGGCCTTGATCGGCGGCAGCACCGCAGCCCGGATGGTCGGGTACAGCGCACCCACCACCGTCATCCCCAAGGCCGTGAAGAGGGCCCGGGCGAAGGCGTCGGCGGTGAAGTTCGGGGTGAGCAGCCCGGCCAGGACCGGGAGATGAGTGAGGAGGGTGGCCACCATGAACGAGAGCCCCACCCCCAGCCCGGCCCCGCCCACGGCGAGGATCAGGCTCTCGCTCGCCAGGAGCGACACCGTTCTCCAGCGGGTCCACCCGACGGCCCGCAGGAGGCCGAACTCGCGGGTCCGCTCGAAGAGCGACAGCAGCATGGTGTTCCCTACGATCACCGCACCGATGAGGATGGCGAGGACCGTGCTGCCGTTCACGGCCGCCTGGAGGTACACGAGGGTCCGGTCGGCGCGCCCGAACTGACTGGCCGTCCGGATGGTGGTGAGCTCCGGCAGCCGGTACTCGATCCGCCTCGCCACGGCGGCAGCCTTCTCACCGGCCACGTCCTTCACGAAGACGAGGGTCACGATGCCGGGGACGCGGTTGTAGCCCTGGATGGCCGGGAGGGGGAACATGGCGCCGGCATCTCCGAAGGCGTTCCCCGTCGAGAAGAGGCCGGTGACGGTGTTGGTGGTCCCGTTGGCCTTGAAGGTGCTCCCCACGTGCAGGCCCAGGTTGGCCGCCGCCCGCCAGCCCAGCATGACCTCGTGGGCGGCGGTCGCCCCGTAGGTGCGCCCGGCCACGAGGGTGACCCCGAAGGCGGCCATGTCGGAGGGTTCGATGCCGATCTCGATGAAGGCGGGGTTGGCGGCGTTGATGCGCTCGATCTCGACCAGGACACCGACGGCGTTGGCCACCCCCCGGGTGCTGCGGACGCTGGTCAGCTCGTTCTTGTCGATGGTGCTCGACAGGATGTCGGCGGCGCCCTTCTGGACGACGGTCAGGTCGGCCTTCCCCACCGAGATGATGGCGGCGGCGGACTCCTCGAGGCCGCTGCTCGTCACCGCCAGGGTGACCACGGCCATGACGGCGAAGGCCACCGCCAGGGCCAGGCCGATCGAGCGCACCGGCTTGGCCCAGAGATTGCGCACGACCAGCCCGAAGAAGGTCACCCCTGCTCCCTGACAGGACCGCGTCCGGCCCTGGTGGGCCCGGACAGGTCCATGGTCGGCGCAACAGCGCCCTGCAACCAGGGACTTCCGGCCCCGCCGACATCGCTAAGGGTCCCCACTAGGGTCCGTCCGATGCAGCCCGGGCCCGCAGGCCTGCCCCCCTCGGAGAGCTCCCGGCCCACGCTGACGGGAGACCGGTGGATGGCGGTCACCGGTCACCCGCTCACCGTCCAGGTCGCCGCCCGGGTCCTCGAGTCGGGCGGGAACGCCGTCGACGCCGGGGTCGCCGCCGCCCTCGCCACCAACGTGGTGCAGGTCGACATGTGCAACCTCGGCGGGATCGCCCCCGTCCTCGTCAGGCCGGCCGGGACGCGAGAGGTCCTGAGCGTCGCCGGCGTCGGGCGGTGGTCGCAGCGCGCCACCCTCGAGGCCTACGTCGCCCGCCACGGATCGGAGATGGCGCCGGGTTGCGCCCCGTGCGTCGTGCCCGGCGCCCTGGCCGGCTGGCTGTCGGCGTTGGGCGCCTTCGGCACCTGGTCGTTCTCCGACGTGGCCGCCTTCGCCGTCGAGCTGGCCGCCGAGGGGTTCGTCCTCGACGCCACCGTGGCGGCCGGGCTCGACATGTTCGCCTGGGTCTACGAGCAGTGGCCCTCCTCGGCAGCCGTCTACTGCCCCGACGGCCGCCGGGCCCGGCCCGGGGACCGCCTCGTGCAGCCGGAGCTCGCCGGCCTCCTGGCCCGCCTGGTCGACGCCGACGCCAGCCCGGCGTCGTCCGGGTCGAAGGCGCACGGCGACGCAGCTCCCGACCGGCGCCGGGCCGGCATCGAGGCCGTGCGCCGGGCGTTCTACGAGGGCCCCGCCGCCGAGGCGATGGCCGCCTTCGTCACCGCCGGGGGCGGCTTCCTCGCCGTCGAGGACCTGGCCGGTTTCCGGGCCGAGGTGGCTCCCGCCCCGGGCCGGTCCTTCCCCGGCCTCGGCGGGCTCGCCGTGCACACCACCCCCGCCGAGTGGTCACAGGGCCCGGCCCTCCTCCAGGCGCTCGCCATCCTGGAGCACGCCGACCTGGGAGCCCTCGAGCACAACTCCCCGGCCTACCTCCACCAGGTGATGGAGGCCGTGAAGCTCGCCTTCTCCGATCGCGAGCGGTACTACGGAGACGCCGGCCTCGCCGATCTGGCCTTCCTCCTCTCCGACGAGCACGCCGCCGACCTGGCCGATGCCATCCGGCCCGACCGGGTCCTGCCCGACCTCTGGACCCTGCGCCACGGCGCCGACCAGATGCCGTCGACGACACAGGTCACCGTCGTCGACGGCGACGGCACCGCCTGCGCCTCGGCGCCGAGCGACCCCCTCGCCATGAGCCCGGTCGTGCCCGGCCTCGGGGTGATCGTGTCGGGCCGGGGGGTCCAGAGCCGCACCGCCGCCGGCCATCCCGCCTGCCTGGGGCCGGGCCGGCGTCCCCTCGTGACGCCGGCACCGGCCATCGCCCTCGACGAGGAGGGCCTCGTGTGGCCGATCACCTGCCCGGGCGGCGACACCATCGTGCAGTCGATGCTCCAGTCGCTCCTCAACGTCGCCGTCTTCGAGATGACCGAGCAGCAGGCCGTGGAGGCACCTCGGGCCATCTCCATGGCGTTCCCCAACTCCTTCCATCCCCACGGCCACCACGAGGCGATGGTGGTCGTGGAGAACCGGGTGCCCGGGGCCACGCTCGAGGCGCTGGCCGCCCTCGGCCACGACGTCCGCCAGTGGCCGCCCTACGAGTTCGAGGCGGGCTCCGTCGGCATGATCCGCCAACACCCTCCGTCACGAGGGGGCGGCCGGCCCACGCTCCGAGCCGGCGCCGATCCCCGGCGCGCCGCCTACGCCCTGGGGCGATAGGGGCTTCCCGGGAGCGCCGTCCCGTCGGGCCCGGCTCGTCAGGTTGCGGCGAGGAGGTGATGGCCCCCCGCCACGGCGACGGCGAGACGGGTGATGACGTAGGCCAGGGCCACGCCGGCACCGGGCCCGGCGACCCACCCTTCGAGGATCCCGACCAGGGTGGCGACGTGGACCGAGCGCCGGCCCCGGGCGAACCCCGCCCCGGCCATGGCACCGACGAGCGCCTGGTTCATGGAGGTGAAGAGCCCGAAGCCCACCGCCGAGAGCACGACGGCCGCCTGGACGAGCTGGGCGGCAGTGGCCATGGGCCGGTCGACGGTGACGAGGTCGAAGGCGACCCGGCGCAGCAGGGGCCGGCCCCAGGTGAGCACTCCGGCGGCGAGGCCGAGGCCGCCGACGAACCCCGCCGCCAGCGGCCCCAGCACGTGGGCGCCTACGAGCGACCCGGTGGCGTTGGCGACGTCGTTGCTGCCCATCGTGAACGAGGCGAGGGCGCCCACGGCCACGAGGGCGGTGGCCAGCCGGGCCCCGGCCGAGGACGACGTCCGGCCCGGGGCGGCCTCCCGCCCCGGCGGGCCGGTCGCCTCCCCGGCGGCCTCGAGGCGCACGCCGGGGACGACGTCGAGCAGCCTGGTGAAGGCGTAGCCGAGACCGATCGCCGCCAGGGGGGCCGCCGCCCAGATCACCGCCAGCTCCTCGATGTGCCCCCACTGGACGCCCGTGCCGGCGGCCAGGCCGGCCCCGACGACGCTGAACACGAGGATCTGGATGGTCGAGGTGGGGATGCGGAGGGCGTTGAAGGCGCTCGTGAGCCCGAAGGCGACCCCGACGACGACGACGAGCCCGGCCACCGACAGCCCGCCCCCGGCCAGCAGGCCGTGACCGACGGTGTGCTCGACACCGTGGCTGGCGAAGGTGGCGCCGAGGAGGGTGAAGGGCGCCATCACCAGCAGCGACCGCCGGGCCGAGAGGGCACCGAGCGCGTGGGGCATGCCCATGCAGGCACCGGTGTAGTGGGCGCCCATGCTGAAGGCGAAGCCGATCGCCAGGACGACGAGGAGTCCGGTCATGACGACCGTCAGGCGCGCATGACCTGGCCGCCGTCGACGTTGAAGATGTGGCCGGTGACCCAGCGGGCGTCGTCGGAGAGGAGGAACAGGCACATGCCGACGAGGTCCTCGGGCTCTCCTTCCCGCTTGAGCGCCAGCGACCCGACCAGCTGGCGCAGGTAGCTTTCGGGGACGACCGACCGGGTCGCCTCGGTGCCGATCGGCCCGGGCGCGATGGCGTTCACCCGGATGTGCATCCCGCCGAGCTCGTGGGCCAGCTGCTGGGTGAGGGCGTTCACCCCGGCCTTGGCCCAGCCGTAGTACCCGGCGTAGAGGTAGGCGGCCGTCGAGGACTGGTTCACGATCGCCCCGCCGCCTCGGGCCTGCATGGCCGGGTAACAGGCGCGGGTGCAGACGAGGGCGCCGGTGAGGTTGACGGCCAGGAACCGCTGGAGGTACTCCCAGTCCACGGTGAGGAGCAGGTCGAGCTTCATGCCCCCGTAGATGGCGGCGTTGTTCACGAGGAAGTCGATGCCGCCGAAGCTGTCGACGGCCACGCCCGCCATAACCCGGGCCGAGTCGGGCCGCGACACGTCCACGGCGCTGGCCACGGCGGCACCGCCGGTGCCGCGGATGGCGCCCGCCGCCGCCTGGGCCGCCGCCTCGTCGATGTCGGCCACCACCACCGAGGCTCCCGCCGATGCCAGCGCCTCGGCGTACACCCGGCCGATGCCCCGCCCGGCGCCGGTGACGACGGCCACCTTGCCGGAGAAGTCGTAGACGGTCACCGGCGTCCTCCCAGGGGGTCTGCGCCCAGCCCGAAGACGGCGTCGGCACGGGCGTCGGTCATGGCCGCCAACGGCAGCGACACGCCGAGGCGGTCGCCGAGGGCGAGGGCCGCCTGGAGGTCCTTGTGGGCCAGGCGGGCGCCGCGCTCGAAGGCGTCGAGGATCTGGGGGTGGGTGTCGGCGGGGAGGGGGTCGACGGTGGGACGGAACATGAGCCGGGTAGGGCCGCCGATCTTGGCGTCGCTGGCCCGGACGACCTCGGCCAGCTTGGCCAGCTCGATCCCGGCCGCCTCGGCCAGCACCTGGGCCTCGTAGGCGGCCAGCCAGCAGGCGTACTGCATGAGGTTGCGGGCCAGTTTGGCCTGGAGCCCGGCGCCGAGCGGGCCCATGTGGACGACGAGGGAGCTGAAGGCGTCGAGCACCGGCCTGACCGCCGCCACGTCCTGTGGCTCGCCCCCGAGCATGGAGACGAGCTCCCCCTCCGCCGCCGCCACCGGGCCGCCGCTCACCCCGCAGTCGACGACGTGCACACCTCGCGCCGCGCAGGCCCCCGCCACCGCCTGCAGGGTGTCGAGCGACACCGTGGAGAGCACCACCACCGTCGTTCCCGGCCGGGCCGAGTCCAGGACGCCGCCCGGGCCCTCCACCACGGCCATGACCTGGGCGTCGTCGACCACGGCGACGGCCACGACGTCGCTCGTGGCGGCGACGTCGGCCGGACTGTCGGCGATCCGGGCCGAGGCGGCGAAGGGTTCGGCGGCCCCCGCCACGACGTCGTGGACGGAGAGCGCCAGGCCGGCCCGGGCGATCGCCCCGGCGGCGCCCCCGCCGATCTGTCCCAGGCCCACGACGCCGGCCGTCGGTGCAGCGCTGTCCATGCTTGGCCACCTTCCGGCTCGCCGAACCCGCTTTCCAGACAGGTGTCTGGACTGTAGTCTGGTACGATGCCCGACGCCAACGTGGTTGCGCTCGTGACCGACGCCGCCGAGGCCACGCGCCGCCGCCTCACCCCCCGGCAGGCGGCCGTGGTCGAGCGCCTCGTGTCGGCCGCCGCCGACGAGGCGCGCCGGGCGGGCTACGAGGGGACGACGGTGCGCTCGGCGGCCAAGCGCGCCGGGGTGGCCCCCGCCACCGCCTACACCTACTTCGCCTCCAAGGACCACCTCCTCGCCGAGGTGCTGTGGCGGCGCATGGAGGCCATCCCGTCGGTCGACCATCCGGCCGCGGCCGAGCCCATGGCGCGCCTCGACGCCGAGCTGCGGGCTGTCGCCTTCTTCATGGCCGACGACCCCGAGCTGGCCGCCGCCTGCACCACGGCCCTCCTCGGCAGCGGGCCGGAGGTCTTCGCCATCCGCAACCGCTTCGGGGCGGAGCTGCGCGCCCGCATCCTCGGCGCCCTCGGCGACCGGGCCGACGCCCGGGTGCTGCGCGGTCTCGAGCTGTCGTGGTCCGGCGCCATGCTGTGGGCCGGCATGGGCCACATGGCCTACGCCGATGTGCCCCCCGCCCTCCTCGACACCGCCCGCCTGCTCCTGCGGGGGGCGACGTGACGCGCCGCCCCGCCGTCCACGACGAGCGGTCCCTGCGCTACGACCCCTACGACTTCGCCATCCACGAGGACCCCTACCCGACCTACGCCCGCCTGCGGGCCGAGGCCCCGCTGTACCGCAACGAGGAGCTCGATTTCTGGGCCCTGTCGCGTCACGACGACGTGCTGGGCGCCTTCCGCAACCCGGCCCAGTTCTCCAACCGCTTCGGCGTGAGCCTGGACCCCGCCGCCTACGGGCCCGACGCCCACCGGGCCATGTCCTTCCTGGCCATGGACCCGCCCGACCACACCCGCATGCGGTCGCTCGTGAGCCGCGCCTTCACGCCCCGCGGGGTGGCGGCGCTCGAGGGGCAGGTACGGGCCATCGCCGTCGAGCACATCGAAGCCGCCCTCGACATGGGCTCGTTCGACTTCGTGGCCGACTTCGCCGGCCGCATGCCCATGGACGTCATCTCCGAGATGATCGGGGTGCCCGGCGCCGACCGCCCCGAGCTGCGCCGGTTGGCCGACCTGCTCGTCGACCGCCAGGAGGGGCTGCGGGACATCCCACCCGCCGGGATCGAGGCGGCGCTGGCCATGGCCGGCTACTTCCAGGACATGGTCCGTGCCCGGCGCCGGCGCCGCAGCGGCGACCTCACCTCGGCCCTGGTCGACGCCGATCTGGACGGGGACCGGCTGAGCGACGACGAGGTGATCTCCTTCCTGTTCCTCATGACGGTGGCCGGCAACGAGACCACGACGAAGCTGCTCGCCAACGCCTGGTACTGGGCGTGGCGGTTCCCCGAGGAGCGGCGCAAGGTCCTGGCCGATCCGGCCCGGGTCCCGGACTGGGTGGAGGAGACGCTCCGCTTCGACACCTCCACACAGATGCTGCTCCGGGTCACGACCGGCGAGGTCGAGCTGCACGGCGCCACCCTCCCCGACAGCGCCCGGGTGCTGCTCCTCCTCGGCTCGGCCAACCGGGACGAGGCGGTGTTCGCCGACCCCGATCGCTACGACATCGGCCGCGACACCCGGAAGCTCGTCAGCTTCGGAAGCGGCCGCCACGTCTGCCTGGGGGCGGCCCTGGCCCGCCTCGAGGCGCGGGTGGGACTCCACGAGCTCGTGACCAGGGTGGCCGACTACGAGGTCGACGAGGGCGCCGCCGGTCGGGTCCACTCGATCAACGTCCGGGGCTTCGCCACTTTGCCCACCACCGTCACCACGCGGGCCGCCGGCGGCCGGCAGGAGGAGCGGGACCGATGACCGACGACACCGCCACGGCGTTGCGCGAGCCGCCCCGGGTCTCCGGCGGTGCCGGCGAGCACGGGCACCTCGAGGAACTCCGCCACGACCCCATCGGGCTCATGCAGCGGACCCGCGACGAGTGCGGCGACGTCGGCGAGTTCCGCCTGGCCGACAGGGACGTCGTCCTCCTCACCGGGGCCGAGGCCAACGAGTTCTTCTTCCGGGCCCCCGAGGAGCTCCTCGACCAGGCCGAGGCCTACCCGTTCATGACGCCCATCTTCGGCGAGGGCGTCGTGTTCGACGCGCCGCCCGAGCGCCGGCGGGAGATGCTCCACAACCAGGCGCTGCGCGACAAGTTCATGCGGGGCCACGCCTCGACGATCGCCGACGAGGTGCAGTCCATGGTGGGCCGGTGGTCGGCCGGCGCCGGGACGGGGACCATCGACCTCCTCGACTGGTTCGCCGAGCTCACCATCTACACGTCGTCGGCCTGCCTCATCGGCAAGCGCTTCCGCGACGAGCTCGACCGGCGGTTCGCCGAGCTCTACCACGACCTCGAGCAGGGCACCGACGCCATCGCCTACGTCGACCCCTACGCCGAGATCGAGAGCTTCGCCCGCCGCGACGCGGCGCGCCGGGGGCTCGTGGAGCTGGTGCAGGGGATCATCGACCGGCGCCAGGCGCGGCCGGCCCCGGGTGACGGCGAGCGTGACCTGCTCGACGTGCTCATCTCCATCCGGGAGGAGGACGGCTCGCCCCGCTTCTCGACCGACAACATCACCGGGATGTTCATCTCCATGATGTTCGCCGGCCACCACACCACCTCGGGCACGGCGGCCTGGACCCTCATCGAGCTGCTCCGGCACCCCGAGGAGCTGGCCGCCGTGGTGGCCGAGCTCGACGAGCTCTACGCCCAGGGCGAGGAGGTGAGCTACCAGGCGCTGCGGGACATGCCCCGCCTCGAGGCCGCCGTGAAGGAGGCACTGCGGCTCCATCCGCCTCTGATCCTGGTGCTGCGGGTGGCCAAGGAGGACTTCGACGTCGCCGGTTTCCGGGTGGCGGCCGGCAAGCTGGTGGGTGCCTCGCCGGCGGTCTCCAACCGCCTGCCCGAGGACTTCCCCGACCCTTCCGCCTTCGTGCCGTCGCGTTATCTCGACCCTCGCAACGAGGACCGGGCCAATCCCTGGACGTGGATCCCCTTCGGCGCCGGACGCCACCGCTGCGTGGGGGCGCCCTTCGCCATGATGCAGTTGAAGGCCATCTTCTCGGTCCTCCTGCGGGGATGGGTGTTCGAGCTGGCCCAGCCGCCGGAGACCTACCGGAACGACCATTCGAAGATGG
>JAGWNV010000327.1 GCA_028872975.1 Acidobacteriota bacterium | reverse complement strand
CAGCGACCGACCATCCAGGGTCGGTCGCGCCCGGCGGCGGTGGGCAGCGCCCACCAGCGGCCGCTGAAGCGCCAGGCCGGGGTGCGCGGCGATTCGGGCGGCGGCGCCGGTCGGGGCCAGGCGGCGTCGACGGCCGCCACGATGGCGGCGAGCACGGCCGGGTCGGGATCGGGTCGGACCGAGGCCACCACCGGCGCCCCGGCGTCGGTCACAGCGGCACGTTCCCGTGCTTGCGCCGGGGAAGGCCCTCGCGCTTGGAGGCGAGCACCCGCAGCGACCGCACCAGGACGCGCCGCGTGTCGGCCGGGTCGATGACGTCGTCGACGTAGCCCCGCTCGGCGGCGATGTAGGGATTGGCGTAACGCTCGGTGTACTCCTCGACCAGCTCGGCTCGGCGGGCCGTGGGATCGGCGGCCTCGGCCAGCTCGCGGCGGTAGACGATCTCCACTGCCCCCTGCGGGCCCATGACGGCCAGCTCGGCCGAGGGCCAGGCGAAGGCCAGGTCGGCGCCGATGGACTTCGAGTTCATGACCACGTAGGCGCCGCCGTAGGCCTTGCGGGTGATGACCTGGATGCGGGGCACGGTCGACTCGCAGTAGGCGTAGAGGAGCTTGGCGCCGTGGCGGATGATCCCGCCGTACTCCTGGTCGGTGCCGGGCATGAAGCCGGGCACGTCCACGAAGGTGATGAGGGGCACGTTGAAGGCGTCGCAGGTGCGGACGAAGCGGGCCGCCTTCTCCGAGGAGTCGATGTCGAGGACACCGGCCAGCACGGCGGGCTGGTTGCCGACGATGCCGACGGGCCGGCCGTCGATGCGGGCGAAACCGCAGGTGATGCTCATGGCCCAGTGGGGGTGCACCTCGAAGTAGTCCCCGTCGTCGACGACCGAGGTGATGACCTTCTTCATGTCGTAGGGCTGGTTCGGCGAGGCCGGCATGAGGTCGACGAGCTCGGGGGTGCCCCGGTCGGGGTCGTCGGTGGGCTCGACGACGGGCGGCTCCTCCATGTTGTTGGAGGGGAGGAACGACAACAGGTACCGGACCTCGTCGAGGGCGGTCTTCTCGTCGGGGGCGACCATGGTGGCGACCCCCGACTTGGTGGCGTGGCTCATGGCGCCGCCGAGCTCCTCGAGGGTCACGTCCTCGCCGGTGACGGTCTTCACCACGTCGGGGCCGGTGATGAACATGTGGCTGGAGCCGTTCACCATGAGGATGAAGTCGGTCATGGCCGGCGAGTAGACGGCCCCGCCGGCGCACGGTCCGAGGATGACGCTCACCTGGGGGATCACCCCCGAGGCCTTCACGTTGCGGAAGAAGATGCCGCCGTAGGAGTGGAGCGAGACCACGCCCTCCTGGATGCGGGCCCCGGCCCCGTCGTTGAGCCCGACCATCGGCACCCCGATGGACTCGGCGAGGTCCATGACCTTGTGGATCTTCTCGGCGAAGACCTCGCCCAGGGCCCCGCCGAAGACGGTGAAGTCCTGGCTGAACACGCAGACGCGCCGCCCGTCGACGGTCCCCCAGCCGGTGATGACCCCGTCGGTGTAGGGCCGCTTGTCCTCGAGGCCCATGCCGTGGGCCCGGTGGCGGGCCAGCATGTCGAGCTCCTGGAACGAGCCCTCGTCCAGGAGGTACTCGATGCGCTCCCGGGCCGTCATCTTCCCCTTGGCGTGGTGGCGCTCCACGGCATGCGGCGAGCCGGCGCTGCGGGCCTCCTCCTGGCGGGCCTTCAACTCGGCCAGCCGCTGGGACATGGGGTGCTCCATGGCCGCCCACGCTAACCGAGCCCACTCGGGGCCCCCTTCGGGCCTCTGGGCTGGGACGCGACCCTCCGCCGGCCCCCCGGGAGCCCTCTCGAACTGGAACGCGTTCCCGCAAGGTCCGTCGCCGGGGGGCGTTTCCAGGGGGACGCCGACAGTGGCGCGAGGAGCACGGCTCTCGGACCCTCCCATCCGCGGGGAACGGGCGGGACGCAGTCGCCGGGCCGTGTCTACGGGGGAGGCAGACGTGGCGCGACTGGAAGTTGCCGGCGTGGAAGTCCGCTTCGGCGGGGTGGTGGCGCTGCGGGGCATCGACCTTCTCGTGGAGGAGGGCCAGGTCACCGGTTTGATCGGGCCGAACGGCGCCGGCAAGACGACGCTGTTCAACGTCATCACCGGGCTCCAACGTCCCCAGGCCGGCACCGTCCGCCTCGGCGACCAGGACATCTCGCCGCTCCCCCCGCACCGCCGGGCCCGGCTCGGGATCGCCCGCACCTTCCAGCGCCTCG
>JAGWNV010000326.1 GCA_028872975.1 Acidobacteriota bacterium | reverse complement strand
CCCACCGACCCGAGCAGGCGCAGCGACGAGAGGTCGTGCTTCTGCGCGTGCTCCGGGCCCCACTTCATGTGCGAGCGGATCGCCGTCGGGGCCGTGTACAGGATCGACACCTTGTACCTCTCCACGATCGCCCACCAGCGGTCCTTGTCCCCGGGATGGGGGGTGCCCTCGTACATGAGCGAGGTGGCCCCGTTGGCCAAGGGGCCGTAGACGATGTAGCTGTGGCCGGTGACCCCGCCGATGTCGGCCGCGCACCAGTAGACGTCCTCGTCCTTCAGGTCGAAGATGTAGTCGTGCGTCGCCGACGTGCCGACGAGATAGCCGGCGGTCGTGTGGATGATCCCCTTCGGCTTCGCCGTCGTGCCGCTCGTGTACATGATGTAGAGCGGGTGCTCGGAGTCGAAGTCCTCGGCCACGTGGGTGTCGGGCTGGCGGTCGACGGCGTCGTGCCACCAGAGGTCCCTGCCGTCGCTCCAGGCGACGTCCTCGCCCGTGCGGCGCACCACCAGCACGTGCCCGACACCCGGGCACTCGAGCAGCGCCTCGTCCACGGCCGGCTTGACCGGTGCCGGGGCGCCCCGCCGGAACTGGCCGTCCACGGTGATGACGGCCCGGCAGTCGCAGTCCTGGATCCGTCCCCGGAGGGCCTCGGCCGAGAACCCGCAGAAGACGACGGTGTGGGGCGCCCCGATGCGGGCGCACGCCAGCATGGCGACGACCGTCTCGGGGATCATGGGCATGTAGATGGCCACCCGGTCGCCGGCCCGCACGCCCAGCTCGAGGAGGGCGTTGGCGGCCTTGCAGACCTGGCGGTGGAGCTCCTCGTAGGTGACGTCGAGGCTGTCGCGCTCGCCGTCGCCGACCCAGTGGAAGGCCACCTTCCCGCCCCGCCCGGCGGCCACGTGGCGGTCGAGGCAATTGACCGAGGCGTTCAGCCGGCCCCCGACGAACCACTTGGCGTAGGGCAGGTCCCACTCGAGCGGCGAGTCCCAGCGCCGGGCCCACTCCAGCCGCTCGGCCATGCGCTCCCAGAAGGCCAGCCGGTCCTTGGCGGCCTCGTCGTAGAGCTCGGGGCGGGCGTTGGCCGAGGCGGCCAGCTCCGGGGGCGGCGGGAACGAGCGGTTCTCGTGCAACAGGGCATCGAGGGCGACATCAGGTGCCATTGCCACTCCTTTCGACGCTGCAAGTTCGATGGTACTCCTGCGATCGCACTACAACAGCACAGTTCTCCGGGCCGGGACGGCGCGTCCTAGCCTGTCGGCGATGGGTGACTCCGCGGTCAGGAATGGGGGGGGCGTCGCCGAGGGTACGTTGCTGTGGGAGCCCTCTGCAGACCGGGTGGCGCGCGCCCGCATCACCGGTTTCCTCCGCTGGCTGGCCGACCGCCGCGGCCTCGTCTTCACCGGCTACGACGACCTGTGGCGGTGGTCGGTGGCGCACCTCGAGGACTTCTGGTCGGCGTGCTGGTCGTACTTCGAGATGGGCGACGAGGTCGACCCGGCCGAGGTGGTGCGCCGGGGCACGGGCGCCGAAGGGGCCCGGTGGTTCCCCGGCGTCTCGCTCAACTACGTCGACGGGATCCTGCGCCGGCCGGCCGCCGACCTCGCCCTCCTGGCCGTCGGCGAGGAGGGTGAGCCGATGGCGATCAGCTACGGCGAGCTCCTCGACCGGGCCGGCGCCGTGGCGGCCGGCCTCCGCCGTCTCGGCGTGGGACACGGCGACCGCGTGGCCGCCGTCCTCGGCAACGGCGTCGAAGCGGTGGCCGGCTTCCTCGCCACCGCCTCCCTGGGGGCCGTCTGGTCGAGCTGCGCCCCCGAGTTCGGCGCGGCCAGCATGACCGACCGCTTCGCCCAGATCGCGCCCAAGGTCCTGCTCTGCGCCACCGGCTACCGCTACGGGGGACGGCACTTCGACCTCGGCCCGAAGCTCGCCGATCTCGAAGGGGCCCTCCCCGGTCTGGCCGCCGTCGTCCTCGTCCCCGGGCCGCAGGAGGCGGCGGCGCCCGCCGGCGCGTCCGGCCAGGGACCGGCACGGCTGTGGTGGGACGAGCTCGCCTCCGAGCCGGCCCCGCTGGCGCCGGTGGCCGTCGGCTTCGAGCACCCGCTGTGGATCCTCTACTCGTCGGGGACCACCGGGCTGCCCAAGCCCATCGTCCACGGCCACGGCGGGATCGTCCTCGAGCACCTGAAGGCGGCCGCCCTCCACTCCGACCTCGGGCCGGGGGACCG
This sequence comes from Acidobacteriota bacterium, assembly GCA_028872975.1. Lineage (GTDB taxonomy): Bacteria > Actinomycetota > Acidimicrobiia > Acidimicrobiales > UBA8190 > UBA8190. The sequence continues at coordinate 50 of JAGWNV010000326.1, read as the reverse complement.
CTTCTTCTGGTTCACGACGACGGGCTGGATGATGTGGAACTTCCTTCTCG
>JAGWNV010000325.1 GCA_028872975.1 Acidobacteriota bacterium | reverse complement strand
GACGTCGAGACCTCGGAGCAGATCGTGGAGCCGGCCCTCCGGCTGCCGGCGCCGGGGGCCGCGGCGGACGGAACGGCGGCGGGGATCTCAGCCGCCCTCGCCACCGACTGAGCCCGGCGTGCGGGCGGGCCGTGGCGCCGGCCGGGACGAAGTGGGCGTGCCGCCCGACCCGGTGCGGCACGCAGCCGCGCCGACGGTGGCCGGTCAGGCGGTGATGGCCCGGAGCCGGGTGGCGACCTCCTGGGCGGCGGGGTCGGGGGCGGTCGCCTGCATGGCCATGAGCTTCGCCATGTCGCCCTCCACCCGGATCTTGCCGGCCATGAAGGCCTGCATCCCGGCCTGGGGGTTCCCCTCCACCAGGATGGCCTTGGCGGTCCCGTAGTCGAGGGTCACCTTCAGGTCGACCGGCTCGATGTGGCCGAGGTCGAGGCGGAGCTGGCCGTCGGAGGAGTCCATGTGGGCGTCGATGGCGGCCTCGGCGAAGGGGACCTCGGTGATCACGAGGTTCATCCGGATCTGGTGGGGGACGGTGCCGCCCTTCCCTTCGAATTCCTGGCGGATCTTGCGGGCCTCGCCCACCCACTCGTCACTCAGGAACGGATATGTCGCCATCGTGCTCCTTTGCCCATCCCGGGACCAGGCGGCAGGAGGGGACGTCGAGCCTCCCCGACCGCCGCCGGCAGTTGTCGCGCCGCCGTCGCGGCGGGTTCACCATACCTGCGGCCGCAGCGGGCCGCCGCTCCTGATTGGCATGTCAGTCACCGTTCCGGCGGTCCCCGGGCGGGCCGCCTTGGGCGCCTCGGGGGTGCCGGTAGCATCCGTCCGGTGACCAGGCCTGTCATGGCGGGCGCCGAGCCCTTCTCCCATCGGGGGGGCCCTTCGGGGGTCCTCGTCGTCCACGGGTTCACCGGCAACCCCCAGTCGCTCCGGCCGTTGGCCGAGCGGTTGGCGGGGGTGGGGTTCAGCGTGGAGCTTCCCCTCCTGCCCGGGCACGGGACCGACGTGGAGGAGATGATCCCGACCAGGTGGGCCGACTGGGCGGGGGCGACCGACAGGGCCTTCCGGGACCTGGCTGGCCGGTGCACCGAGGTGGCCGTGGCCGGGCTCTCCATGGGCGGGACCCTGGCCTGCCGGCTCGCCGAGCGGGAGCCCGGTGTCCGGGCCCTCGTGCTCGTGAACCCCATGGTCGACCCGCCGGCGGAGAGCTACAGGGACGTCCTCCGAGGGCTCCTCGAGGCCGGCACCGAGGTGGCCCCCGGCATCGGGTCCGACGTCGCCAAGCCCGGGATCTCCGAGCTCGCCTATCCGGGGTCCCCCCTGGCCCCGGCCCTGTCGCTGTTCGAGGGGGTGGACGAGGTGGCGGGGGGGCTCGCCGGGATCCGGTGCCCCGTGCTCGTCTTCTCGAGCCGTCAGGACCACGTGGTGCCGAGCTCGTCGGGCGACGTCCTCGTCGCCGGGGTGTCCGGCCCGGTCACGAGGGTCTGGCTGGAGCGGAGCTACCACGTCGCCACCCTCGACTACGACGCCCCCGAGATCGAGGACCGGACGGTGGCGTTCCTGACCGGCCTCCTCCCGACAGGGGAGACCGGCGCGGCGGAGAGTGCCGCGGCGGGGACCGCACCGGCCGCCGGCGGCTGATGGCCGGGACCCCGAGGCTCACCCGCCAGGAGACGGCGCACGTGGCCAGGCTGGCGAGGATCGCCTTGACCGACGAGGAACTCGAGCAGTTCGCCGGGCAGCTGGCGGCCGTGCTCGAGCACGCCGCCGCCGTCTCCGCTCTCGAGACCGAAGGGGTGCCGCCCACCGCCCATCCCCTGCCCCTGCGGAACGTCCTCCGCCCCGACGAGGTCAGGCCCTGTCTCGACCGGGACGAGGTCCTCTCCCAAGCGCCGGCGGCCGAGGAGGGACGGTTCCGGGTGCCCCGGATCCTCGGGGAGTCCCCCTGAGGCGAGCGGACGGGAGGACGAGGTGACGAGCGGGGCGCCCCGACCGGCCGCCGGGGGCCCGGCCCTGGGCCTGGCCGGCCGGGTGAGGGCAGGAGCGGTCTCGGCGCGGGAGGTCGTGGCGCGCCATCTCGAGGCGGTGGGCCGGCTCGACGGCGAGCTCCGGGCCTTCCTCACCGTCTTCACCGACGAGGCCCTCGCCGCCGCCGATGCGGTGGACGCCAAGGTCGCCGCCGGCGAGGACCCGGGGCCGCTCGCCGGTGTCCCGGTTGCCCTCAAGGACAACATGTGCACTCGGGGCCTGCCCACGACCTGCTCGTCGCGAATCCTCGAGGGGTGGCGGCAGCCCTACGACGCCAC